>JAJZTO010000043.1 GCA_021848865.1 Myxococcales bacterium | reverse complement strand
TCAGTGGACCAGCCGCCCCAGCCGGCGCAGCGCCGGGGCGCGCCAGGCCACCAGCCCCACCGTCACCAGGGTCATGACGCCGCCGAAGACCACCGACGGCACCGTCCCGAGCAGCCGGGCGGCGAGCCCGCTCTCGAAGGCCCCCAGCTCGTTGGAGGAGCCGATGAAGAAGCTGTTCACCGCCGCGACCCGCCCCATCTTGTCGGGCGGGGTCCGCAGCTGCACCAGCGTCCCGCGCAGCACCACCGAGATGCTGTCGAGGGCCCCGCCGGCGGCGAGCAGCGCCAGCGACAGGACGTAGGAGGTGGAGAGGGCGAAGGCGACCCAGGTGACGCCGAAGAAGGCCACCGCCCAGAGCAGGGCCCGGCCGGAGCGCTCGAAGTGGCCGCGCCGCGCCAGCAGCAGCGACATCGCCAGCGAGCCCACCGCCGGGGCGGCCCGCAGCAGGCCGAAGCCCACCTCGCCGGTCCCGAGGACGTCCCGGGCGAAGACCGGCAGCAGGGCGGTGGCGCCCCCGAAGAGCACCGCGAACAGGTCGAGGCTCATGGTGCCGAGCAGCAGCGGCTCGGCGAAGACGAAGCGCACGCCGTCGCCCAGGTCGGCGAGGACGCGCCCGCGCGCCGCGGAGGGGCGGGGGCGCGGGGCGATGGCCGCCATCAGCCCGACGCCGGCGAGGAGGAGGGCGACCACCACGACGTAGGCGCTGCGCGAGCCGCCCAGGGCGATGAGCAGGCCGCCCGCGGCCGGGCCCAGGACCTGGGCGGTGTGGAACAGCGAGACGCGCCAGCTGGTGGCGTTGTGGTAGTGCTCGCGCGGCACCAGCTCGCTGCCCAGCGCCGAGAAGGCGGGCCGGTAGAAGGCGCGCCCCACGCCGGCCAGCGCCTGCACCGCGTAGAAGGGGAGCGCCGATCGGGGCTGGCCCAGGCTGACCACCAGCACCCAGGCGCCGCTGGCGCAGATCGCCGCCGCGCTGAGGAGCGAGAGGAGGCGCCGGTCCAGCCGGTCGGCGGCCCAGCCGCCGATCAGCGTCAGCGCCAGGAAGGGGAGGGCCTCGGCCAGGCCGACCAGGCCCAGGGAGAGCGGGTCGCCGGTGATGGCGTAGACCTGCCAGCCCAGCACCGCGGTCTGGACCTGCGTGCCGAGCGCGACCGCGAAGCTCGCCCCCAGGAAGGAGCGGTACTCGCGGTAGCGGAGCGCGGCGTACGGGTCGTGGGCCATCGAGCGGCGAATCTCGGGGGTGGCGGCACCCGCGGTCAAGCGGCCCCTCGCGCCCCGGCGGCCGGGCCCCCCGCCAAGTGGCCGGGAGCCCGCGGGAATCGCCGCCGAGCTATCCGATTGAACCGCGGCGCGCCGCAGCATAGAACCATGGCGCCGACCACTCCCAACAGGGGCTCATCCGTTGCCTTCCCGATCCTGCTCGAAGCCCGCCGCGCCGCGGCGCCCCCTCCTCGTGTCCGCGGCCGTGGCCGCCCTCGCTGGCCTGGCGCTGGCCGGTTGCTCCGGCGGCGAGGTCACCCACGCCCGGGTGCCCAAGGGGGAGGAGGCCGGCCCGGGGATGTCGACGGGCGGCATGGGCGGCGGCGAGGTGCCCCCGCCGCCCCGGCCGACCGAGGGCGCGCTGCGCTGGACGCTGCCCAGGGGCTGGTCCCAGGAGGACGGGAGCGGCATGCGCTTCGCCACCCTGAAGGCCCCGGCGAAGGGCAAGCTGGACGTCTCGGTGGTGGTGCTGCCGGGCCCGGCCGGCGGCGAGCTCGCCAACGTGAACCGCTGGCGCGGCCAGATCGGCCTCCCGCCCATGGACGAGGCGGCCAGGGCCGGCGCCCGGAAGGCCGTGAAGGCCAAGGCGGGCGAGGTGGCCCTCTACGACTTCACCAGCGAGGGGAAGGTGAAGTCCCGCCTCGTCGCCGGCCTGATCGTGGTCGAGGGAAATACCTGGTTCGTGAAGATGGTTGGGGACCTGGACCCGGTCGCGGCCAGCCGCCGCGACTTCATCCGCATCCTGGAGAGCCTCCACCTTGACTAAGGGAATCGGCCGCTCGCTGCTGGACGTGCTCACGTCCCTGAAGACCACCATCGTCTGCCTGGCGGCGCTGATGGTGCTGGTGGTCGCCTGCACCCTGGCGCAGGTGAACCTCGGCACCCTGGGCGCGGTGAACCAGTTCATGCGGGCCTGGATCGTGTGGTGGGACGTCCCCCGCACCGACCTCACGCTCCCGGTCTTCCCCGGCGGCGCGCTGGTGGGGCTGGTGCTGGCCGCCAACCTCATCGCGGTGCAGCTCAGCAGGCTGGAGCGCAGCTGGAAGAAGGTCGGGATCTGGATCGCCCACGCCGGCCTGATCCTGCTGGTGCTCGGCGAGTTCGTCAGCGCCGCCTTCCAGGTCGAGACCCGCCTGGCCATCGAGCAGGGCCAGACGGTGAACTACGTCGAGAGCCCCCGCGAGCAGGAGCTGGCGCTCATCGACACCACCGACCCCAAGTTCGACGACGTCTACGGCGTCCCCGAGTCGCGGCTGGCGCACGGCGGGACCGTCGCCATCCCCGGCACCCCGGTGAGCCTCCGGGTCTCCGCCTTCTACCCCAACGCCGCGCTCCGCAACCGCGGGCCGTCCGACCCGCCCTCCGGGGCCACCCAGGGGGTGGGCACGGCGGTGGCGGTGGCGCCGCTGCCGCCGGTGACCAGGGACGACGACGTGAACACGGTGGCGGCGCTGGTGGAGCCGGTGGTGGGCGGGCGCAGCTTCGGCACCTGGCTGGTGTCCAACGCCCTGGGGGCGCCCCAGGGCTTCATCTCCGAGGGGCACAGCTACAAGCTCGCCATGCGTCCCCGGCGCGAGTACCTGCCCTTCTCCATGACGCTGAAGAAGTTCAGCCACGACGTCTACCCGGGCACCGACATCCCCAAGAACTTCTCCAGCCTGGTGCACATCGCCAACCCGTCGCGCGGCGAGGACCGGGACGTCCTCATCTACATGAACCAGCCGCTGCGCTACCTGGGAAGGACCTATTACCAGGCGAGCTTCGGCAAGGGCGACACCCTCTCCATCCTCCAGGTGGTGCAGAACCCGGGCTGGCTGCTCCCCTACATCTCCTGCGTGCTGGTCACGCTGGGGCTGCTCATCCATTTCGGGTTGATGCTGCGCCGCTCGGTGCGCAAGCAGATGAAGACGATGCAGCAGGAGGCCGCATGAAGACCGAGAGGTTCCTCCCCTGGGCGGTGGGCGCCCTGGCGCTGGCGGCGGCGGTCTTCGCCGCCAAGGCGCCGGGCAAGGTGAACGGCTTCGACGTCGACGCCTTCGCGCGGCTGCCGGTGCTGGAGGGCGGACGGGTGAAGCCGGTGGACTCGGTGGCGCGCAACTCGCTGCTGATGATCCGGAGCCAGCAGAGCTTCCGCTACGACGGGCGCGGCGTGGGGGCGGACGAGTGGCTCCTCGACGTCCTCTTCCGCCCGCAGCGGGCCGACCAGCAGCCCGTCTTCGTCATCAACGACCCGGACGTGCTCGGCCTCCTCGGGCTGCGCCAGACCGCCGACCGCTACTTCAGCTTCGCCGCCATCGCGCCGCACCTCGGCGAGGTGGAGCAGCAGGCCATGGCGGCGCAGCGGCTCGACCCCAAGCAGCGGACCCGCTTCCAGGGCGCGGTGCTGAACCTCTTCGAGCGCGTCTACCTGTACTACCGGCTCAAGAACACCGTGCAGGTGCAGGGCGGCCCGCCGCTCTCGGCGGAGCTGAAGGCGCCGGGCGCGCCGGGCGCCGACCAGCGCCGCGCCGCGCTGGTGGACCTGGGCGTGTTCCGGCCGCTGCCGCCGCTGGCCGGGCAGCGGCCCGACGCCTGGCGGAGCGCAGGCGAGGCGCTGCAGCAGGCCGCCGCGGGCACCGTCCACCCCGGCCTCGACCCGCTGGCCCGGCTGGGCGCCGCCTGGTCGTCCGGCAACCCGGCCGGCTTCGCCGCGGCCACCGCCGACCTGCGGGCGGTGTCGGCGAGCGCCCACCCCCGGGCGCTGGCCATGGCCCGGGACGAGATCGTCTTCAACCGGGCCCAGCCCTTCTACGTCGGCATGGTGATCTACGTGCTGGCGCTGCTGGCGCTCTTCGTCTCCTGGGCCTGGCGCCCGGTGCTGATGCGCAACACCGCCTTCGCGCTGCTGGTGGCGGGCGCGGTGGTGCACACCGCCGGCCTGGTCTACCGCATCATCCTCCAGGGCCGCCCCCCGGTGACCAACCTCTACTCCTCGGCGGTCTTCGTCGGCTGGGGCGCGGTGATCCTCGGGGTGATCCTCGAGGCCATGTACCGCAAGGGCTTCGGCACCGCCGTCGCCGCCGCCTCCGGCTTCGCCTCGCTGATCGTGGCCCACCACCTGGCGGGCGACGGCGACACCATGGAGATGATGCGGGCGGTCCTCGACTCCAACTTCTGGCTGGCCACCCACGTGGTGACCATCACCATCGGCTACAGCGGGACCTTCCTGGCCGGCGCCATCGCCATCGGCTACACGCTGCGCAAGCACCTGGCCTCGAACCTCGACGACGGCACCACCAAGGCCCTGGCCAGCATGACCTACGGGGTCATCGCCTTCGCGCTGTTCTTCAGCTTCCTGGGCACGGTGCTGGGCGGCATCTGGGCCGATCAGTCCTGGGGCCGCTTCTGGGGCTGGGATCCGAAGGAGAACGGCGCCCTGCTCATCGTGCTCTGGAACGCCATCATCCTGCACGCCCGCTGGGGCGGCTTCGCCCGCGAGCGCGGCATCATGGCCATGGCCATCTTCGGCAACATCATCACCAGCCTCTCCTGGTTCGGGGTGAACATGCTGGGGGTGGGGCTGCACTCCTACGGCTTCATGGACAAGGCCTTCTGGGCCCTCTCGGCCTTCATCGGGACCCAGCTGCTGTTCATCGCGCTCTGCCTGGTGCCGCGCCGCTTCTGGGCGGGCGGCGGCGAGGCGGCGGCGGGGCCGGGACCGAAGGCGACCTCCGGGTCGCGGGCCTGAAGGGATGCGCGCCTCGAGCGGGTAGCGGCGCGGCCGGGAGCGGCTGAACGGGCGCCGCCGGCCCCGCGTTCCGGTATCATCCCGGGCGCACCGGGAGGCAGCCCATGGCCCGAACGCCGCGAAGCGCCCTGGTCCTCCTCGCCGCCCTCGGGGCGCTCGCCTCGGCCGGCTGCTCCGGTTCCGCCACGCAGAAGTGCTCCGGCGGGGAGGTGGACTGCGGCGGCGGCTGCCAGTCGCTGGCGACCGACCGCATCAACTGCGGGGCCTGCGGGGTCGTCTGCGGCCCGACGCAGGTGTGCCTCGCCGGAACCTGCCAGGCCTGCCCGGCCGGCCAGGCGGTCTGCGCCGGCGTCTGCAAGGACGTGCAGGCCGACGCGGCGAACTGCGGCGCCTGCGGCCACGCCTGCGGCCTCGGCACCTGCGCCGGGGGCGCCTGCGCCTGCGGCGCCGGGGCCACCGACTGCGGGGGCAACCCGGCCTGCGTGGACCTCCAGACCGATCGGGCGCACTGCGGCGCGTGCGGCACGGTCTGCGGGCTCACGAGCCAGGTCTGCTCGTCCGGGAGATGCACCTGCCCGGCGGCGCTGCCGGACGTTTGCGGCAGCGCCTGCACCTCGACGCAGACCGACCCGGCCAACTGCGGGAGCTGCGGCAACGCCTGTCCGCTCTCGAGCGAGGCCTGCTCGTCCGGGGGATGCGCCTGCCCGCCATCGCTGCCGGACGCCTGCGGGACCGCCTGCACCTCGACGCAGAACGACCCGGCCAACTGCGGGAGCTGCGGCCATGACTGTCCGCTCTCCAACGACGTCTGCTCGGCCGGCGCCTGCGCCTGCCCGAAGTCCCTCCCCGACGCCTGCCCCACCGTCTGCACCTCGCTCCAGACCGACCCGGTCCACTGCGGGACCTGCGATCACGTCTGCGCGTCGGGCCAGACCTGCGCCTCCGGCACCTGCTGCGCGGCCGCCTGCTCCGGGACCTGCTGCGCCCCGGGGGCGACCTGCGCCTGCGCGGGCGGCGCCACCTGCCAGACGCGCCACTCGAACGGCGTCGCCGTCACGCTCGGTGGCCCGCAGTACTTCTACGACTGCAACCCGCCCGGCACCTACACCCTCGCCGCCGCTCGGGCCGCGGCGCAGGCCTGGAGCGCCAGCGGGAGCGACGGGAGCGGTATGCTGACGCCCTGCTCCAGCACCCAGTGCTTCGCCTGGCAGACCGCGACGGCCGCGGGCACCTGGTGCTACGCCGGGACCTCCCAGGGCCAGATGACGGTGAACACCGCCGACAACGTGCCGCTCTGCCCCGGCTCCGGCGGCACGCCCGGCACCTGGAACTGAGAGGCCGCCGCCCCCTTCCCGCTCACCCCGGCCGCCGCGCCTCGCCGAGGCCGAGCCGCGCCACGTCGGCCGGGGTGTTGGCGTTCTCGAAGGCCCGCCCCTGCGGATCGACGGCGCGCCACTCCTCCTCGGGGACGAAGCGGGCGCCGCAGGCGGTGGCGATCTTCCACATCGAGGGGTCGCCGGCCCCGAGCAGCCGCTCCACCACCGGCAGGCAGTCCACCGACCAGAAGGCGTGGAGCGGCTCCAGCCGTCCGCGCCAGACCACCGCGACCGCCGGCGCGTCGCGCCGGGCGGCCAGCCAGGCGATGGGGCCGGCCGCGAGGAAGGGCATGTCGCAGCCGGCGGTGAAGACCCAGCGGGTGCGCGCCGCCGCCAGCGCCGCGTGCAGCCCGCCCGGCGCCCCCTTGCCGGGGACGAGGTCGCCCACCACCGGCGCGCCGAAGTCCCGGTACGGGGCCGGGTCGTTGGCCACCACCAGCGAGGCGCCGAACAGCTCGCGGAAGAGGCGGAGGGAGCGGCCGGCGATGGGCTCCCCGCCCACCCGCAGCAGCCCCTTGGCGGCGCCGCCGAGGCGCGTGGCCTGGCCGCCGGCCAGCAGGACGCCGGTTGAGTCGGGGAGGAGGGGGGCCGGGGGCATGGGTGGCGCTTGGACCGGGGTCCAGCGTGCACTATAAGAGGCGGGCGTGACCTCCGAGAAGCGGCTCGAGGCGTTCCAGCGCATGGTGGCCGAGAAGCCGGGCGAGCCCTTCGCCCGCTACTCGCTCGCCATGGCATTGCGATCGGCCGGCCGCGACGAGGAGGCGGTGCGGGAGTTCGAGGAGCTCGCGCGCCGCAGCCCGGAGTACGTGCCCACCTGGCTGATGCTGGGCCAGGTGCTGGAGTCGCTGGGGCGCGGCCCCGACGCGGCGCGGGCCTACCGGGAGGGCCTGGCCCACGCGGCCCGGGCCGGCGACGATCACGCGCGGAAGGAGCTGGACCAGGCGCTCGACACGCTGCGGGCGCGGGGAACCTAGGGAGGCGGAATGCCGGGACCACTCATGCAGGGGAAGCGCGCGCTCATCACCGGCGTCGCCAACGACCGATCCATCGCCTGGGCCATCGCCCAGCTCTTCCAGCGGGAGGGGGCCGAGCTGGCCTTCACCTACCCCGGGGAGGCGATGGAGCGCCGGGTGCGGCCGCTGGCCGAGGGCATCGGCGCCAAGGCCATCGTCGACTGCGACGTCTCGAAGGACGCCGACATCGACCGCACCGTGGCCGAGGTGCGCAAGGTCTGGGACCGGGTCGACGTCATCGTCCACTCCATCGGCTACGCGCCGCGCGAGGCGCTGGATGGCCGCTTCACCGACGTCACCACCCGCCAGTCCTGGGCCATCGCCCTGGACGTGTCGGCCTACTCGCTCATCGGGCTGGCCCGCGCCTTCAAGCCCATGATGCCGCCGGGCTCGAGCATCGTGACGCTGACCTACTACGGCAGCGAGAAGGTGGTGAAGCACTACAACGTCATGGGGGTCGCCAAGGCGGCGCTGGAGTGCTCGGCCCGCTACCTGGCCGAGGACCTGGGCCAGGACGGCATCCGCGTGAACGCCATCAGCGCCGGCCCCATCAAGACGCTGGCCGCCGCCGGCATCAAGGGGATGCGCACCATGCTCGGCGAGAACGCCGACAAGACGCCGCTGCGCCGCAACGTGGACCAGGAGGACGTGGCCCGCGCCGCGCTCTACCTCTGCAGCGAGCTGGGCCAGAACGTCACCGGCGAGACGCTGCACGTCGACGCCGGCCAGAACATCATGGGCGTGGTGTCGATGGGGTAGGCCGCTCCCGGAGCCGCCCACCTCCGCGCCGCCAGCGTGACCGATCCGGTCACGGTGTGGCGGCGCGCGACGTTCTCGCCCCCGGGATCTCCGCGGATTTCGCGGGGTTCCGCGCCCCGCCGCCGGCACGGGGCGTGCTCATGGACCGGGGCACGGCGCACCGCCTCCCTTCCCCGGCGGGCCCCGCACCGAGAGGACGGAACGCACATGACGACGAGGACCTGGTTCACCCTGACCGCCGCGTACGCGCTGCTCGCCGCCGGGCCGGCCCTGGCCGAGCAGGCGCACGCGGGCCACGACCACGCCATGGCCGGCATGGCCGGCATGGCGGGCATGGGCAGCATGGCGGGCATGGACATGACGCCCGCCGCGCGCGCCGCCCCGAAGAAGGCGGCCGCCCGGCACGCCGCCGCCCGCACCATCCAGGTCCAGGTGACGGGCGAGTTCGCCCCCGCCGAGATCCACGTGAAGCGGGGGGAGAAGGTGAACCTGGTGTTCACCCGCACCACCGACCGCACCTGCGCCACCAGCGTCCACTTCCGGGAGCTGGGCGTCGACCGGGAGCTGCCGCTCGGCAAGCCGGTGACCGTGGCGCTGACGCCCGCCAAGGCCGGCAAGTTCCGCTTCAGCTGCGGCATGGACATGATCGCCGGCACGCTGGTGGTGGACTAGCTCCGCGCCCCGGGCGCGAGCCGGCGCGGCCGCGCCCGGGAGCCGCCTCCGCGGCGGACGAGGTGCCGCCGTTGTAGGATCGGGCCGTGGAGCCCCGCGTCTACCTCGACTTCAACGCCAGCACGCCCATCGCCCCGGAGGTGGCGGAGGCGATGCGGCCCTTCCTCTCCGACCACTACGGCAACCCCTCCAGCCCGCACTGGGCCGGTGCACCGGCCCGGGCCGCGGTGGAGCGGGCGCGCGGGCAGGTCGCCGGGCTCCTCGGTTGCTCCCCGGAGGAGGTCCTCTTCACCAGCGGCGGCAGCGAGTCGAACAACCACGCGCTGAAGGGGGCCTTCCTCGCGAACCGCGACCGGGGCGACCACGTCGTGACCAGCGCGGTGGAGCACCCGGCGGTCCGCGAGCCGCTGCGGTTCCTGGAGCGGATGGGGGCCCGGGTGACGGTGGTGCCGGTGGACCGGCAGGGGCGCGTCGATCCCGGGGCGGTGCGCCGCGCCATCGGCCCGCGGACCGTCCTCGTCAGCGTCATGCACGCGAACAACGAGGTGGGCACGGTGCAGCCCATCGCCGAGATCGCGCGCGTCACCCGGGAGGCGGGCGTCCTGCTCCACACCGACGCGGCCCAGAGCGTCGGCAAGATCGCGGCGCGGGTGGACGAGCTCGGCGTCGACCTGCTGTCGGTCGCCGGCCACAAGCTCTACGCGCCGAAGGGCGTGGGCGCGCTGTACGTCCGGGCCGGGACCCGCCTCGAGCCCTTCGTGCACGGCGCCGGCCACGAGCGGGGGCGGAGGGCCGGCACCGAGAACGTCCTCCTCGACGTGGGCCTGGGCGAGGCCTGCCGGATCGCCGGCGGCCAGGTGGGGATGGCGGGCGTGCGGGCGCTGCGGGACCGCTTCGAGGGCGCGCTGGCGGCCCTGCTCGGCGACCGGCTGACCGTGAACGGCGGCGGGGCGGAGCGGCTGCCGAACACGGCCAGCGTGAACTTCGTGGGGCGCTCCGGCGCCGAGCTCCTGGCGGCGCTCCCGGGGGTCGCCGCCTCGACCGGCTCGGCCTGCCACGCCGGGTCGGTCGAGCTCTCCCCGGTCCTCGCCGCGATGGGCGTGCCGGAAGAGGAGGGGATGGGAGCGGTCCGGTTCAGCCTCGGCCGCACCACGACCTGGAGCGAGCTGGAGCGGGTGCTGGAGCTGGTGTCCTCGGCGGTGCGGAAGCGTTGACCGGGAGCGGGCGCGGGACGGCGGGGGTCGACGTGAGCGAGCCGGCAGGAGGCGCCTCGAGGACGGCCTCCTCGACGGGGCCTCCGCCGGTCACCGGCTGGAGATCGCGGCGACGACCTCCCGGGCGCGCCCGAACTCCCGGCCGAACCAGGCGCCCGCGGCCTCGCCCTCGCGCCGCTCCGCGAGGTAGCGGGCGGCGAGGCGCGCGACCAGCTCCGGGACGCGCTCCTCGGGCACCGTCCCCGCCAGCCGGCCGAAGGACGCCCCGCTCCCGCCGGCGTGGCCGCCGAGCAGCACCTGGAAGTGGGGCTCGGCCACCCCGGCCACGCGCCGCACGCACCCCTGGAGCCCGATGGCGGCGACGTGGTGCTGGGCGCAGCCGTTGGGGCAGCCGGAGATCCGCACCGGCAGCGGGACGGCGCGCGCCGCCTCCGGCAGCGCCCGGCGAACCTCCTCGGCGATGCGGCGGGCGGGACGGCGCGTGTCCACCACCGCCAGCCGGCAGACCTCCGCCCCCGGGCAGGCGGCGGGGTCGGAGGCGCTCCCGGCGCCGTCCTGGCCCAGCCCGGCGCCGGCCAGCCGTGCGTGCACCGCGCCGACGTCGGCCTCCCGGATCCACCGGAGGAGGAGGTGGCCGGCGGGGGCGAGGCGCGCCGTCCCGTTCCCGAAGGCCTCGGCGATCGCGGCGAGCTCGCCGAGCTGGCCGGCCGTGAGGTCGCCCCGCGGCGGCGAGACGACGACGGTGCGGAAGCCGGGCTGGCGCTGGAGCCGGACGTTCGAGGCGCAAAACGACCCGGGCGCCCCGTCGGTCGCCCGGACGCCGGAGAGGGCCGCGCGGTCCGGGGAGCCCGGGGGCGACTCCTCCTGGGGCGCCTCGGGGTCGAACGGAAGGCGCGGCAAGCCCGCGGCGCGCAGGCGCTCCAGCTCCGCCAGCACCGCCGTCCGGAAGGGCGCGAAGCCCATGTCGCGGACCAGGAACTTGAGCCGGTTCCGCTTCCGGTCGGCGCGGTCCCCGCGCGCGTGGAAGACGCGGACCACCGCCTCGCCCAGCGCCAGGATCACGCCGGCCGGGAGGAAGGGGAAGAGCGGCGCGCCCGAGGCGCAGAGGGTGGAGGTCCCGCCCGCCACGGTGACGGCGAAGCCGCGGCGGGCGCCGGGTCCCTCCTCCGAGAGGCGCGCCCGGAAGCCCAGGTCCTGGATGGAGCAGGCGGCGTGGTCCTCGGCGCACCCCTCGAAGGCCACCTTGAACTTGCGCGGCAGCGAGTCGCCGAGCGGGTGGCGCAGGAAGTGGCGGGTGAAGGCCTCGGCGTAGGGCGTCACGTCGAAGGGCTCGTCCGGCGCGACGCCGGCATGCGGGCAGGCGACGACGTTGCGCACGGTGTTGCCGCCGGCGCCCGAGGTGGTGAGGCCGGCGCGGGCGAGCCGCCGCATCGCCGGCTCGAGGTGCGACGGATGGACGAAGTGGAGCTGGAAGTCCTGGCGCGTGGTCACGTGGCCGAAGCCGCGGGAGTAGAGCACCGCCGCGTCGGCGAGGGCCCGGAGCTGCTCCGCCGTGGCGACGCCCTGCGGGAGCTTCACCCGCAGCATGTGGACGCCCTCCTGGCGCTGCCCGTAGGCGCCGAGCGCCACCCGGCGCGCCCGCCAGGCCTCGGCGTCGAGCTCCCCGGCCTCGAAGCGGCGCAGGTCGCGGGCGAAGGAGTCGATCTCGCCCTCGTCGGCGCACGGCCCGTTGCGTCCCGCGCCCGGCGCGGGGACGAGGTCGATCGCCGCCGCGGTCGCCGTCGCGGCCGCGGATTCGGGTGCGGATTCGGCCGCGGGCGCCGTGTCGGTGGCAGGACCGGACATGTGGATCCTTTCAGGTGCCGCTCGCGACGGCCGGGCCGGCGTCCGCCGGCGCGAGGGGAGGGGCGAGGGGAGGGGCGAGGGTGAGGGCGGCGACGGCGCCGACGACCAGGGTGCCGGGGAGGCCGGCGCGGTCCGCATCCAGGGGTGCCTGC
>JAJZTO010000042.1 GCA_021848865.1 Myxococcales bacterium | reverse complement strand
CACTGCTCGACCGCCGGCTGGAGCAGCTCGCCGCCCTGTGCCGCACCGGCCTCTCGCTCCTCCGGGTCCTGCTCGACAGCGCCCGGGCCGACGCCTCGCCACTCAAGGCGCTCTCCGAGGCGCTGTCGCGCCGGCTGCCGCCGGAGCGGTAGCAGGGACGGGCGGCCGCGGCCGCAGGGGCCGTCCGAACGGCGTGGTGAGCGTCGCACCCACCTGTCCGGTCGGCGCGCACCCGTGGGTCCCGGTGCACCGGATCGTCGAGCGCGCCCGGCACCGGTCCACGGCACCGGTCCATGGGCGCCGTCCAGGCGACGGGGGACGCGCGGTGGAGACGACGGCCTGCTATCCTCGGATCCCGATGGCCGGTGACGCTTCCCACGCGTGCGGGCCCGGTGCGGACCGTGCGAGGAGCCGGCGAAGCCCGCCGTGCCCCTCGCCTCGAGGCCCGACGGAGGGGACGCGGATCGCACCGCACCCGAACGAGCGAACGACGCAGCGCAAGACCCGGAGGGTGAACGACGCCATGGCGCGTGGAACGTACGAAGGCACGAGGCGAAGGTGGTGGCCGATGGCCGCGGCGGCGGCCGTGCTCCTGTCCTGCGGTGGCCCCGAGAAGCCACCGCCCGATCCCGCCGGGACGGTGACGGTCAACCTGGCCAACGGCGAACGCATCCAGCCGGCGGTCGAGCAGTGCGGCTCCGGGGCGCCGTCCCTGTCCTGCTCCACGGGCTGCATCTGGTCGAACGTCATGGTCATCTTCAACTCGAGCAACCTCGACCTCACCATGGCGTCGTCGTCGAACTGCGCGAGCAAGTACGACCTGGTCGGCATCGCCGACGTCGGCCCGGTCTCGGGTCTCGGGGCCGTCCCCACCTCGGACCCGCCGGGGTACACCGGAGTCGTCGCCGCCCAGGTCGGGCACGGCTACGTCATGCGGTACCACGAGTCGGTCAGCAACACGATGTACCACCTGCGCCTCTACGTGGACGGCTGGCTCACCGGCGCCGTCTCGGGCGGCGTCGTCGGCGTCCGGATCAAGTACCTGGCCTTCTAGCCGAGACGTGCGCGCGGGCCTCGCTCGCCGCCGGCGGCGCCGGGGGAGTCCTTGCCCGGCACCGGCCGGGGCGGTAAGTAAGCCCCCCCATGCTGTCGCCCGAAGTCCTGAGGAAGCTCGAGGCCATCGAGGCCCGCTTCGAGGAGCTGACCACCCAGCTCTCCGATCCGGCGGTCGCCTCGTCGGGCGAGCGCTTCAAGAAGGTGTCGAAGGAGCGCGCCGGCCTCGAGGCCACGGTGGCGGCGCTGCGCGCCTGGCGCAAGCTGCAGCAGGACGTCGCCGACAACGAGGGGCTGCTCGCCGAGAAGGACCCGGAGCTCCGGGAGATGGCCAAGGAGGAGCTGGCGGGCCTGAGGCCCCGCGTCGAGCCGGCCGAGGAGCAGCTCAAGCTCTTCCTGGTGCCGCGCGACCCCAACGACGACAAGGACGTGATCGTCGAGATCCGGGCCGGCGCCGGCGGCGACGAGGCGGGGCTGTTCGCGGCCGAGCTGCTGCGCGCCTACCTGCGCTGCGCCGAGCGGCGCGGCTGGAAGGCGGAGCTGATGGACACCTCTCCCGGCGCGCTGGGCGGCATCAAGGAGGCGACGCTCACCATCTCCGGCGACGCGGTCTACAGCTGGCTGAAGTACGAGTCGGGCGTCCACCGGGTGCAGCGGGTCCCGGCCACCGAGGCCCAGGGGCGCATCCACACCTCCACCGCCACCGTGGCGGTGATGCCGGAGGCCGAGGAGGTGGACGTCCAGGTGAACCCGGCCGACCTGGAGGTGGACACGATGCGCTCCACCGGCTCGGGCGGCCAGTCGGTGAACACCACCGACTCGGCGGTGCGGATCACCCACAAGCCCACCGGCGTGGTGGTGAAGTGCCAGCAGGAGAAGAGCCAGCTCAAGAACCGCTCCATGGCGATGAAGATGCTGCGCGCCAAGCTCTACGAGATGGAGATGGAGAGGCAGCGCAGCGCCCGCGACGCCGCCCGCAAGAGCCAGGTGGGCACCGGCGACCGCTCGGAGAAGATCCGCACCTACAACTTCCCGCAGGACCGGCTCACCGACCACCGCATCGGCTACACCCGCCACAACCTGCCGGCGGTGATGGATGGGGACGTCCAGGACGTGCTCGACGCCTGCCGCACCTTCTTCGCCGCCGAGGCGCTGAAGGAGGCGGCCGGCGCCGAGGCGCCGAAGGCGCCCGAGAAGCGCGCGTGACGCCCGGCGAGCGAAGGCCCGGCCGGAGGAGGCCGGACCGGAGCGAGCGGGGAGCCCGGGGGGGCCTCACCCCGCCGGTATGAAGGAATCCTGGACCACCCTGAAGCTCGTCGCCTGGACGCAGGGCTACTTCGCCCGCGCCGGCGTCGCCTCGCCGCGGCTCGACGCCGAGCTGCTGCTGGCCCACGCCCTCTCCTGCGACCGGGTGCGGCTCTACCTCGACTTCGACAAGCCGCTGGGCGCCGCCGAGCTCGCGGCCTTCCGCGAGCTGGTGCGGCGGCGGGTCGAGGGGGAGCCGGTCGCCTACCTCACCGGCGCGAAGGAGTTCCACGGCCGTCGCTTCCGGGTGGACGCGCGCGTCCTGGTCCCGCGCCCCGAGACCGAGCTGCTCCTCGAGGCCGCGCTGCCGGCCCTGCCGGAGGGCGGCGCCGCCCTCGACCTCTGCACCGGCTCCGGAGCGCTGGCCCTGACCCTCGCGCTGGAGCGGCCCGGGGCGCGGGTCACCGCCACCGACCTCTCCGCCGAGGCGCTGGAGGTGGCGGCGGCCAACGCCGCGGCGCTGGGCGCGAAGGTGGAGCTCCTCCGGGGAGACCTCCTCGGCGCCCTGCCCTCGCCCCCGCCCCGCTTCGACGTGATCGTCGCCAACCCGCCCTACGTCCCCTCCGGCGAGTGGGAGGGGCTGCCCCGCGAGGTGCGGCGCGAGCCCCGGCTGGCGCTCGACGGCGGGCCCGACGGCCTGCGGCTGCTCTCCCGCATCGCCGCCGAGGCGCCCCGCTTCCTCCGCCCCGGCGGGCTGCTGGTCGCCGAGATGCACGAGAGCCACCTCGAGGCGCTGCCGCGCCTCTGCCGCGAGGCCGGCTTCGCCTCGGCCGAGGCCCGGCGCGACCTCGCCGGCCTGCCGCGCCTGGTGGTGGCGCGGCTCGGCGCAGCCGCGGATTAGGAGGGCGGTCCCCGCGCGGCTAGAATCCCGCGCCGCGGGCCAGGCAAGGGCATGGACAAGATCGTCATCGAGGGGGGCGCGCCGCTGCGCGGCGAGGTGGTGGTGTCGGGCGCCAAGAACGCGGCGCTGCCGGCGCTGGCCGCCGCCCTGCTGGCGGAGGGCGAGCACGCCGTCCGCAACGTCCCGGACCTCGCCGACGTGCGGACCATGGGCCGGCTGCTCGCCCACATGGGCTGCGCCTTCGAGCGCGACGACCACCACGCCGTCCGCATCGGCGTCCCGGCGGCGACCCGGCCCGAGGCCCCCTACGAGCTGGTGAAGACCATGCGGGCCGCGGTGGTGGTGCTCGGCCCGCTGGTGGCGCGCCTGGGCCGGGCCCGGGTCTCGCTCCCCGGCGGCTGCGCCATCGGCGCCCGGCCCATCGACCAGCACCTGAAGGGGCTGGAGGCCCTCGGCGCCGAGATCGCGCTGGCCCACGGCTACGTCGAGGCCAGCGCCCCGGGCGGCCGGCTGCGCGGCGCCACCTTCACCTTCGACGGCGTCACCGTCACCGGCACCGAGAACGTGATGATGGCGGCGGCCCTGGCCGAGGGCCCCACGGTCCTGCGCAACTGCGCCCGCGAGCCGGAGGTGGTGGACCTGGCCACGGCGCTGCGGGGCATGGGGGCGCGCATCCAGGGGGACGGCACCGACGAGATCCACGTCGAGGGCGTGGAGCGGCTGCGCCCCCTCGACCACATGGTCATCCCCGACCGCATCGAGGCCGGGACGCTGCTGGTGGCCGGGGCCCTCCCGGGGAACGACGTCACCGTCCGCGGCTGCGTGGCGGCCCACCAGGAGGCGCTGGTGGAGAAGCTGCGGCTCGCCGGCGCCACCGTCGAGCCGGTGCCGGGCGGGCTGCGGGCCGTCGGCGACGGCCGGCCCCGCCCCGCCGACTTCCGCACCGCCCCGTTCCCGGGCTTCCCCACCGACATGCAGGCGCAGATGATGGTCCTGCTCACGGTGGCGGAGGGCTCGTCGGTGGTCACCGAGACGGTCTTCGAGAACCGCTTCATGCACGTGCAGGAGCTGGTGCGGCTCGGCGCCGACGTCACCGTGGAGGGGAAGCACGCGGTGGTGAAGGGCGTCCCGGCCCTCTCCGGCGCGCCGGTGATGGCGAGCGACCTGCGGGCCAGCGCCGCGCTGGTGCTGGCCGGGCTGCTGGCCCGCGGGACCACCGAGGTGCTGCGGGTCTACCACCTCGACCGCGGCTACGAGCGGCTCGAGGAGCGGCTCCTGCCGCTCGGGGCGCGCATCCGGAGGGTGAAGGCGTGAAGTCCGCCGAGATCATCACCGTCGCCTTCCCCAAGGGGAGGCTGCTCTCCGAGGCCTCGGCCCTGTTCGAGGCGGCGGTCGGCGTCTCCCCGGCGAAGCTCCTCTCCGGCACCCGCAAGCTCGCGGTGGTGGACCGGCGCACCGGGCTGCGCTTCCTCTCGATCCGCGCCGCCGACGTCGCCAGCTACGTCGAGCACGGCGCCGCCGACGTCGGGGTGTGCGGCCTGGACGTGCTCCGCGAGGAGCCGCGCGACCTCTACGAGCCGCTCGACCTGGGCATCGGCCGGTGCCGGATGATCGTGGCCCGCCCCCGCGGGGCGAAGGCCCTGCCGCGGGGGGTGGCCCCGCGCGTCGCCACCAAGTACACCCGCATCGCCACCGAGCACTTCGCCCGGAGGTCGATCCCGGCCGAGATCATCCACCTGCACGGCTCCATCGAGGTGGCCCCCTCGCTGGGGCTGGCCGACGCCATCGTGGACATCACCGAGACCGGCGAGACCCTGAAGGCCAACGGCCTCGCCATCGAGGAGACGGTGCTGGAGATCTCGGCGCGCCTGGTGGTGAACCGGGTGGCCCTGAAGCTCCACGCCGAGCGCTTGCGGCGGCTGGTCGCCGCCCTGCGGCAGGCCTGCGACGCCGGGAGAGGTTGATCCGCCGCCCCGCTTTTGCCTATCCTCCGACAACGCCCCCAGCAAACCCCCCAAGCCCACTACGGATCACGCCAGGTCCCTGAAGGAGGACCTTTTTCATGGATTGCCCGCGGTGCACGGTCGAGATGACGGAGATTCCCGGCGATGACGGCAGCATGCATCGCTGCTCCGACTGCGGCGGCCTATGGGTGGACGTCGCCGACCTGAACCGGATCCTGCTCCACGCCAACCTGCCGGCGCTGAGCGGGATCGGCGGCTTCGTGAACCCGGACGAGATGGCGGGCCAGTGCCCGGCCTGCCACGTGGACCTGGTGGTGGTGGAGGGCGGCGAGAAGCGCGCGCTGCACTACGACACCTGCGAGTCCTGCGGCGGCATCTGGCTGGAGGGGCCGGACGACGACGTCGAGGTGCCCGAGACCATGGACTGGAAGGGCGCCACCGCCGACATCGTCGGGTTCTACAAGGCCTTCCGCAAGAAGTAGGGCGGGGGCTTGTCCCCCGCCGGCCGCCAGGCCGGATCCCTCTCGGTTCCTTCGTAGGGCGGGGGCTCGTCCCCCGCCGGCCCTACGCCCGCGGTGTAACCCTGGGCGGGGACAAGCCCCGCCCCTACACCTGCGCGGCGTCCTGGATCCCTTGTCCGTAGGGCGGGGGCTCGTCCCCCGCCGGCCCTGCACCTGCGCGGCGGCTACCACATCCGGTCGTCGCGCCAGGGGTAGCCGGTGTTGGAGTAGCCCCGGATCTCCCAGTAGCCGCGCCGGTCGTGCGTCAGGAGCTCCAGGCGCGAGACCCACTTCGCGCCCTTCCAGGCGTAGAGCTGCGGCGTGACGATCCGCACCGGGCCGCCGCGCTCGCGCGAGACCGGCCGGCCCTCGATGGCGTGGACCAGCAGCACGTCCGGCTTCAGCGCCTCCTCCAGCGGCAGGTTGGTCGAGTAGCCGTCCGAGCCGTGGCACATGAGGTGGGTGGCGTCGGCGGCGGGCCGCGCCAGCGCCAGCACGTCCTCCAGGCGCACGCCGCGGAAGGCGAGGTCGAGGATCGACCAGCCGGTGACGCAGTGGAAGTCGGCGGTGACCTCCACCTGCGGCAGGGCCAGCAGGTCGTCCCAGCGCAGCGCCAGCGGGGCCTCGCAGGCGCCGTCGACGGCGAGCCGCCAGCGCTCGCGCGGGACGTCGGGCTGGTCGCCGAACTCGAGCACCGGCCACTCCTCCTTGGCGAAGACGTTCTGCCCGGGCGGCTCGCGGGGCATGCCGTGGCGGTTCGGCGGTCCCTCCCCCCGAGGGCTCGGGTCGGCGAGCGACGGCGTGCCGGCCATGCGCTCGCCGAAGCGGGCGCGCAGCAGCGCCCGCCCCTCCTCGATCCTCCGCAGGCGCTCGGCGGCGTCGTCCATCGCGCCCCGGATGGTAGCGCGGCGGGGGCCAGGGCGCCCGGCTAGGATGTCGCGATGGCGGCGGGCGCGAGGAACGGGCGGTGCCCCTGGGCCGGCGACGATCCGCTCTACGTCGCCTACCACGACGGGGAGTGGGGGGTGCCCTCGGCGGACGAGCGGCACCTCTTCGAGATGCTGGCGCTGGAGGGGTTCCAGGCCGGCCTCTCCTGGCGGACCATCCTGGGGAAGCGCCAGGCCTTCCGGCGCGCCTTCGCCGGCTTCGAGCCGGCGCGGGTGGCCCGCTTCGGGGCCGCCGAGGTGCGCCGGCTCCTCGCCGACGCCGGCATCGTGCGCCACCGCGGCAAGATCGAGGCGACCATCCGGAACGCCCGGGCGCTCGTCGCGCTCCGGCGCGAGGGAGGCAGCCTCGCCGCGCTCGCCTGGGGCAGCGTGGGTGGGGCACCACGGGTGAATCGCCGGCGCCGCCTCGCCGACGTCCCGGCGGCGACCCCCGAGAGCGAGGCGCTGTCCCGGGCGCTGCGGGCGCGCGGCTTCGGCTTCGTCGGGCCGACCACCATGCAGGCCTTCCAGCAGGCGGTGGGGATGGTGAACGATCACCTCGTCGGCTGCCCGCGCCACGCCGCCTGCGCCGCCGCCGCCCGGCGCTTCCGGCCGCCGGCCGGCCTTGACTCGCGCCCGGAGATCCGGGAAGAAAGGGCCAAGAGAATCACGCGGGAATAGCTCAGTTGGTAGAGCATCAGCTTCCCAAGCTGAGGGTCGCCGGTTCGAATCCGGTTTCCCGCTCCAGTGCAGGGGCCGGCAGTCCCCGAGGATCCGTCCCCGGGCTGCCGGCCCTTCTCGTCGGTGCGGGCGGTGGCCGCACCCCCGGCGCCGGGACGTCGGCGAGGCGGCACCCGAGACGACGGGCGTCGCGCCGGCGGCCAGGGGAGTCCGGCCGGGAGCGAGAGGGCAGACCAAGCGGCCCGCCCCACCCCGGGGTCGCGCCTACTTCGTGTCGAGCCACTCCGCGACGCCGCCGTGGTTCGAGCAGGCGCCGGTGTGGTGCTGGGCGTGGGAGAGCGTGCCGTCCTTGCAGCGGGCCGTCGCCGGACCCTTGGCGGCGTCGGGCCTCTCGCGCGCCGCGGGCCGGGCCGCGGCCGGGGCGGGCGCTTCCCGGTGGGCCGGAGGGGAAGCGGCCGGAGCGGCCCCCTTGGCGGAGGCGCCCTTGTCCACGCCGCCGTGGCCGCGGCAGGCGCCGCGCCCGGCCTTGGAGGTCGAGCCGTCCTTGCAGACGACGGTGGCCGCGGCCTCGCCGCCGGCGGCCTTGGGCTCGGCCTTGGCGCGCTCCTTCTTCGCCTTGGCCTCTCCCGCGTCCTTCTTCGCCTTGGCCTTGGCCTCCGCCTTCTCCTGGGCCTTCTTCGCCCTGGCCTCCTTCTTCGCGGCCGCGTCCTCGGCCTTCGCCTTGGACGTGGCCGCCTTGTCCACGCCGCCGTGACCGCTGCAGGCGCCGCGGCCCGCCGCCGCGGTCGTCCCGTCCTTGCACACGACGGTCTTCGTGGCGGCGAAGGCCGCGCGGGGGAGGAAGGCGAACGCGGCGGCTGCCGCGACCGCGACGACGAGACTGCGCACCGAGGTGGTCATGTGGGCTCCTGCTGCGTGGTCTAGAGGCCGAGCTTCGAGCGGAGGGCGGACAGCCCCTGCTCCAGGGCGTCGCCCGAGGGCATCTTGCCGCCGGGCGTCAACTGGTCGACGAGGCCGGGGAGGATCTTCGACAGCATGCCGGTGGCGGCGTCGGAGGTGATGCCGTGCTGCGCGGCCACCTGGGCCACCTGCGGTCCGAGGACCTGCTGGATCTGCTGGGGGGAGACCGGGAGGTTCTGTCCGGTGCCGACCCACGAGCCGACGACGTCGCCGAGCCCCTTCTGCTGGAAGGCCTGGACCAGGCCAGCGAGCCCGCCGCCCTGGCCGAGCATGTCCAGCACCGATCGGGCGACGGGCGACTGTCCCGCCGAGCCGCCGAGCATCGCCCCGGCCGCGTTCTTCAATTCGTCGAACAATCCCATGGTTGCCCTCCTGCGAGGTGCGAGGCGTACCGTCCAGTACGGCAAATGCGATCCCGTTATGCAACCTGCATCTCGGGGTCCGGAAAAATCCACCGTGATCAAGGGCATGCCCGAGGGTGGTCTCGCTCGATCGCACCACCCCTCCAGGGACGACACGCCTCGGAACCGGCATGGTAGGGGAGTCTACGGTCGTTTCACCTGGGGGATACCGGCCATGGGACTGGTTCAGGAATTCAAGGACTTCGCGGTGAAGGGCAACGCCCTCGACCTCGCCGTCGGCGTCATCATCGGCGGCGCCTTCGGCAAGATCGTCGGCTCGCTGGTGACCGACATCATCATGCCGGTGGTCGGCCTGTTCCTCGGGGGCGTGAACTTCGCCGGCCTGGGCGTCAAGGTCAACGACGCGGTGATCAAGTACGGCTCCTTCGTCCAGGCGGTGATCGACTTCGTCATCATCGCCATCGTGCTCTTCGTGATCATCCGCGCCGCGAACAAGCTGAAGAAGCCGCCCGCGCCGGCGGCCCCGGCGGGCCCTCCGGAGGACATCGTCCTCCTGCGGGAGATCCGCGACGCGCTGAAGCGCTAGGTCCACGTCGGCTCGCCGGACCCGGCGCGGCCTCGGGACGGGCGCGCGGCCGACGCGATCGGGCCGCACCCGCACGGGTCTGCGACGTCCTGACGGATCGCAGGGGGTGCGGCATCGGTACAGTTGCGTCGGTCGCGGGCCCGGGCGCACCGCGGGTGCGGCCGCGTTCGGGATCGAAACCCGGAGGGGGACATCATGGGAAGGCTCGTGACGGTCGTCTTCGCGCTGGCGGTTGCCGGTTGCGCCACCACCGGCAAGGGTGGACCGGCGCCCGTGGCGTCGCTGCCGATGTGCATGCCCTGCCCGAACCCCTGCTATCCGATTCCCGCCTGCGACGGCCGCGTGGCGGCGCCCGCGCCCGCGCCCGCCCCGGCGCCCGCGCAGGCGCCCGCGCCGGCCCCGACGGCTCCGTCCCCGGCGGCGGCGGCGACCTTCTCTCCGGCTCCGGGGAACTACCCGGCGCCCCAATCGGTGACGCTCTCCTCGGCGACGCCGGGTGCGGTCATCCACTGCACCACGGACGGCACGGAGCCCACGGCCGCCTCTCCCGTCTGCGCCGGCCCGGTTCCCGTGCACGCCTCCACGACCATCAGGGCCATCGCCCTGGCCCCCGGCCTGCCGGCCAGCGAGGCCTCCGCCGGCACCTACGCCATCGCGCCGCCTCCGCCGTCCGCCCCGCCGGCCCGCGTGGTGGTCACCAAGGAGAAGCTCGAGCTGCGGGACAAGGTGTTCTTCGACACCGGCAAGAGCACCATCAAGGCCGAGTCCTTCCCGCTCCTGGACGAGGTGGCCCAGGTGATGAAGGACCACCCCGAGGTGCGGCACGTCATCATCGAGGGCCACACCGACAACCTGGGGAAGGCCGCGGCCAACCTCAAGCTGTCCCAGGGCCGCGCCGCCGCGGTGCGGACCTACCTCGTCGGCAAGGGCGTGGCCGCCGATCGACTGGCGGCCAAGGGCTTCGGCGCGGCCCGGCCGGTCGCGGACAACAAGACGGCGAAGGGGCGGGAGGAGAACCGCCGCGTCGAGTTCGTGGTGGTGCACTGACGGAGGAGGTGCCCGCTTCTCCCGGGACCGGCTATGCTGGACCCCGTCCGGGTCCGTCCGGACCACCCGAGGGGAGTGGGAAATGACGGTCGAGAACGGCGTGCGGGTCGTGTTGAGCTCGGTGGTGCTGCTCTCGGTGGCCATGAGCCACCCGAAGTGCACCCTCTACGTCTCCGACAAGATGCTGTGGGTCACCACCTTCGTCGGCGTGATGTTGTTCCAGAGCGCCTTCACCGGCTTCTGCCCGACCGCCATGATCCTGAAGAAGCTCGGGCTGAAGAGCGCCGCGTAGCGCGGCGTGGACCGCGCGTCGTGCGCCGCGGCCTCGCCCTGGCGTGGCTCCTCCCGCTGGCCGCGGGCTGCCCGGCCTTCACCACCATGGGGCCGGCGCGGACCGCGCCCGTGGGCTCCTCGCAGGCCTGGTTCTCCCTCGGCGCCTACCGGACGACGCTCGCCACCGGCACGGCGCCCGGGCCCGTCGATCGCAGCCGCGTCTGGCTGCCGCTCTTCGAGGGCGGCGCGCGCTTCGGGCTGGCCGACCGCTGGGATCTCGCCATCCGCGGCGGGACGGGCGGGGCCACCATCGCCCCGCGCTTCCAGCTCGGGCGCTCTCCCGACCCGAACACCGGGCTGGACCTCCTCCTCGAGGGCAGCGTCGGGTACACGAGCCTGCTGGCCGGGTCCCGGGACGAGGTCGTCTCGGGGGTGACGTTCGGCGCGGCGCTCCCGGTGGGGTGGAACCTCGGCGCCGGCCACCAGCTGGTGGTCACCCCGCGCATCGCCTGGATGGCCGGCGGCCTCGCGGGAGGCGCGGCGCTCTCGGGCGGCTCCCTGGCGATGGTCCTGCTGCTCACCACCGGGGCGCGAGGCCCCTGGTACCTGGTGCCGGAGTGCGGCGTCGCCAGCGTCTCCGGCGGGAACGCCTTCGAGGGGCCGGTGGTGCAGTGCGTGCTCGGCCTCGTCGGACCGCGCTGAGCCGCCGGGCCCGCCGGAGCGCCATCGCCTCCTGCCCCACCGCCCGGAGCGCGAGCGGCCCGTCGAGGACCTGCGTCCGGGCGGCTACTCCCGCCCGTTCCCGGCGGAGAGCGACCGGCGCAGGCGGTCCCGGAAGCCCTCGGGGAGGCCACCGGGCCGGCCCAGCAGCCGGCGCAGCGCCGACACCGTCGCCTTGAACTCGCCGCCGAACCGGCTGCAGCCGTCGCAGCCCCGCAGGTGGCCCTCCACCTGCTCCCGCCCCTCCGGCGGCAGGTCGCCGTCGAGGTAGTCGGAGAGCCGCTCCAGCACCTGGCCGCAGGAGATCCCCGCGATGACCTTCTCGTCCTGGATCTTCACGGCACGATCTCCCCGACCGGGTGGCCCAGCGCCGCCTCCACCCGTTCCTTGAGCTCCAGCCGGGCGCGGTGCAGCCGGCTCTTCATGGCGGCGATCCCCACGCCCAGGGCCGCCGCCGCCTCCTCGCCGGAGAGCCCCTCGACGTCCCGCAGCAGGAGCACCTCGCGCCCCTCTGGCGGCAGCCCGGCGAGGGCCCGCTCCAGCGCCGCGGCCGCCTGGCGGGCCGCCGTCCGGTCGTCGGGGCCGCTCTGGTCGGCCGCCAGCCCCTCGGCCGCCGCCGCCTCCTCGTGGCGGTCCGGCTCGCCCGCGCGGCGGCGGGCGGCCCGGCGGCAGGCGTGGATCATCACCTGGAACAGCCAGGTGCGGGCGCTCGACTCCTCCCGGAAGGTCGCCGCCCCGCGCCAGGCGGCGAGGAGCGCCTCCTGGACCGCGTCCTCGGCGTCGCGGGCGCCCCGGCAGGTGCGGGTCGCGAACCGGTAGAGCGCCTC
>JAJZTO010000041.1 GCA_021848865.1 Myxococcales bacterium | reverse complement strand
CGGGCCCCTGGCTGGCCGGCCCCGGCCCCAGGAGCGCCGAGGGGCGCCGCCGGGCGAGGCTGCGGGCCAGCAGCTCGATCTCGCCCGCCGCGACGCCGGCCCGCGACGCCAGCGCCACCGGGTCGAGCCGCGCCAGGGCCGGGAAGAGGGCGCGCACCTCGGCCGGCAGGCCGGGGACGTCGTGCGCGGGGTCGACGACCCAGCGGAGCAGCGCCAGCGCCAGGGGCAGCTCCCCGCCGGCCCGGGCGCGGAGCCAGGAGTCGGCGGAGGCGCCGGTGAGCGAGAGGCGGGGCCCGACCCACACCAGCCGCGTCCGCTCGTCGCCCAGCCGGCCGCGCCCGGAGGCGAACTGGCGCGTCAGCTCCACGGGGGAGCACCAGGTCTCGAGGAAGTCGGCGCCGAACGAGACCACGGTGTGGGCGGCGGACAGGTCCGGGACCGGCAGCTCGCGCCGCCCGAAGAGGGCCGCGCTCGCTGCGCGGACCGGCGCCGGGTCGAAGGGCTCCAGCACCAGCCGGTCGCCGGGGCGGCCGCCCACGGCGGCGACGAAGGCCTTCTGCAGCGCCCCGGCGGCGCCCGGCTCGGCGCGGGTCACCAGCCGCACCCGCCCCGGTCCCCTGGCTCGCGCCGCCGCGATGGCCTGCACCAGCCGCTCCTCGGCCTGGTCCCACGCCACCGGCGCCAGGGCGCCGCCGGGGCCGCGCTGCATCGGCCCCTGGAAGCGCTCGGGGTGGTAGAGGGCCTGGAGGGCGGCCTGCCCGCGGGCGCACAGCGCCCCGCCGCCGATGGGATCCTCGGGGTTGCCCTCCAGCTTCACGGCCCGCCCCTCGCGCGTCCGGGCGGTGACGCCGCAGCCCGCCGGGCACTCGCGGCAGACCGTCCGGTAGTAGAGCGGCACGCCCGGGACGATGTCGTCGGCCGGGACCAGCAGCGGCACCAGCTTCTGCGTGGCCGCCTTGGGGGAGCAGCCCGCCGCCACGCCGGCGGCGGCGGCGATCTTCAGGAAGCTGCGTCGGGGCATGCCGCCCGTCGGGGAGTCGGACATGGGCCCCTCACTTGTGGCAGGTGATGCACTCGGTCATGTGCGCCCGCTCCAGCGGCCGCTCCGCCTGCTTGCGCCGGTGGCACTGGAGGCACCAGCCCATGGTCAGCGGCGAGACCTGGCGCACGACGTCCATGGTCTCGACCGCGCCGTGGCACTCGGCGCACTGCACCCCCGAGCGGATGTGCCGCTCGTGGTTGAAGTAGACGTGGTCCGGCAGCCGGTGGACCCGGACCCACTCGATGGGCTTGTCCTCGTCGAGGTGCTTCAGGAGGACCTGGATGTCGGCCGTCAGGGCCGGCTCCTCCTTGTCCTCCTTCACGAACTTGTGGCAGCCCTGGCACCGGGCCATCGAGGGGATGCCCGCCACCGGCCCGCGCTCGGCGTAGGCGTGGCAGGCGGTGCAGCCGATGGCGTTCACGCCGGCGTGGACCCGGTGGCTGAACCGGATCGGCTGGACCGGCGGCGGCGGGAGCGGGTCCCCGCACCGGAGCAGCGGCAGGACGGCTGCGGCCAGGAGGGCCGGCCCGGCGCGGGGGGTGCGCACGGCGCCCCCGGTCAGCGCTTGAGCGAGAAGTTCTCCGTGAGGGCCTTGCCGGCCGCCACCGTGACGGTGCGGTCGGGCGCCTTGAGCTTGTCGCCGTTCCAGACCGCGAGCTGCCAGGTGCCCGGCGGGACGTCGTGGATGGCGTAGTGGCCCTTGGCGTCCACCGCCGCGGCGTACGGGTTCTGGCCCACGAAAACGTACCCGAGCATCTCCGGGTGGATGCTGCAGAGCTGGGTGTAGGTGCCGGTCTTCTTGAAGGTGTAGCTCGCCGACTGGTCCTGCTTGAACGAGCCGAGGTTGTACCCCTCGCCGTCGGGCGAGTAGACGTTGTGGGCCACCTTGTCGTGGTTCAGGAACTTCACGGTGTCGCCCTGGGCGACGGCCAGGACGTGGGGCACGAACTGCATCCCCCGCTGGTCGATCTCGTGGGTCCGGGGCGGGTGGGCGCCGGGGACGTTCTTCAAGTACACCACGGTGTCGGGCCGGTACTTGGCCGGCGTGGCCTCGACCTTCCCGGAGATGGTGCTCCCCGCGGCGCGGGCGGGTCCGGCGGCGAGCAGGCCGGCGGCGACGAGCAGGGCGGCGATCGGTGGGCGGCGTGCTTGCATGGCGTGGCTCCGTTCGGCGGCTAGAGGGCCCAGGCGAGGAAGGCGGTGATCGACTCGAGCTCGTTCAGCTTGGCGGCCGGATCGGCTCCGGTCGGGGTGATCGCCAGCGCCCCCGCGTCGCCGCTGCCGCCGCCCCAGGCGGCCGGCGCGCCGCCGGGGCTGGGGAAGCCGCTGGCCTGCTCGACGTTCCCGGCCAGCACCAGCTTCACGTTGGGGCGGATCAGGAAGGCGACGGCCGGCATCCAGTGCAGGTCGCTGACGCTGCTCCCGCCGGCGGGCTTGAGGCTCATCCGCTCGACGCGCAGGGCCGGGACCAGCCAGGGGTAGACGACGTAGCTCAGCTCGCCGTAGGCGACTCCGGCCCTGACCTTGTCGAGCGCGTCGCTGCCGTGGCCGTGCGACTGGCCGTACCAGCCGACGTCCAGCTCGGCCGAGCCGACCATCGCCCTCGCCCCGCCGCCCACGGTGAAGGAGACGTCGTTGCTGGCGGTGCCGACGCCGCCGGGCGTCGGGAACCACTCGTTCGAGTGGTAGGCGAAGGCGTGGACGGTGAGGGACTCCTCGGCCCAGGGGCGCATGGCGTCCTGCGGGCCGGCGTCCCCCTCCCCGTCCAGCCGCATCCCGCCGAGCTTGGCCCCGGCCGACAGGTACCAGTTCTCGGCGTTGAAGCGCTGGCCGAAGCTGTTCTTCCCGTTGCTGATCCCGGCGGCGTACTGGAAGCGCCCGCCGAGGACGCCGTTCACCTCCGCGCCCTTGTAGTTGTCCACCAGGACGAACGGGTCGGCGCTGAGCCCGTAGAGGCCGGTCACCGGGAGGACCGGGATCTGCGCGTCGGCGGCGTAGGAGGAGTGGGGGCCGAAGCTGGAGAGCGTCGGGAAGCCCTTCCCGACCACCAGGTTCACCGCGTGCGGCGGCCCCACCAGGTCGTTGAACAGCAGCTGGGCGTGCTCGAGCGAGAGCGACCCGTCGTCGCCGAGGGTCAGCTCGCCCCAGGTGGTGACGGTGTCGGAGAGCGCGGCCCCGAGCCAGAGGTGGCCTTCCGCCACCAGGTCGTCGAGCGAGCCGCGCACCGCGGCCCCCCCGGCCGCCGCGTTGGTCCGCGGGATGGACGCGGTCTTGTCGGGGTAGAGGCTCGCCAGCCCGTTGAACCCGATGGCGACCGGCAGGGAGCCGGGGATGGCGGCGGGCCAGACGGCGTCGGGGAAGGACTTCTTGTTCGCCTCCTGGCCCAGCGCCACCGTCTCCTGCTTCACCTGGTCGCTGTCCACGCCGGGGAAGCGGTAGCCGTTCCGCCGGAAGGCCTCTCCGAAGGGCGTGAGCTTCGGGTACACGGTGTGGCAGGTGAGGCAGCTCGTGCCGTACTTGCGGGCGAAGGCGGGGATGGCGCTCGCGGGGAACGCCGCCGCGAGTCCCGCGACGATGAGCGCCGCCTCGATGAGGCGCGCCAGCGACTTCCGGCTCGACATGGCCTTCCCTCCGAGTCTTTCGGTCCCCTCCCTCCCTTCGCTCCTGACTGGAACAAGATTGTCCCTCGCGGCAATCCGCCGCAACCCGAACGGCGGATGAATCGTCCGGGTCGAAGTTGACGCTCCGTCATCTTGCACATGCCCCATGAGGGCCCCGTCCGAGTCTGGACGCCCCTCCTGACGCGAGGTTGGAGGCTTGGGAGCGCCGCCGCGGGGGGGCGGCTCCGAGGAGGTCCGGCGCGGTCCGGAGGCGGCGACTCATTGGGGGCTACCGTCCCGACCGCTCCGGGATCGACGTACCCCGGGGGGGCTGGACTAGACTGCGCGCCGGCCTCCCGCGATCTTCGCGGCAGCGCCGAGGAGGTGGACGTGAACCGCAACACGCTGCTGGCAATCGGTGCGGGCCTGGTCGTCGTCGCCGGACTCGTGGGCTACATCATCGGATACGGGCGCGGCCTGGACGCCGGCATGCGCGGCGTCGGCGCGGCGGCGATGGCCGGCGCCGCCGCCCCGTCGGCGCTCCCGCCCCTCCCCGGCGGCCCGCCCGGGATGCCGCCGGGGATGCCCGGCGCGCCCGAGTCGACCCCCGACCTGGTCCAGCGCATCGACGTCGGCCGCCGGCTGGTGGCCGCCGACCCCAAGAACCGGGCGGCCTGGGTGCAGCTCGGCAACGACTACTTCGACACCCACCAGCGCGAGAAGGCCATCGAGGCCTACGCCAAGGCGCTGGAGCTCGACCCGAACGATCCCAACGTCATCACCGACCAGGGGGTGATGTACCGCGAGCTGGGCGATTACGACCGCGCCATCGCCGCCTTCGAGAAGGCGAACAAGCTGGACCGCAACCACGTCCAGAGCCTCTACAACCTGGGCGTGGTCTGGGCCCTCGACAAGCACGACGTCGCCAAGGGCACCGCGGCGTGGAAGAAGGTCATCGAGATCGCGCCGAACAGCCCGCAGGCCACCCAGGCGCGGCAGGCGCTCGCCGATCTCCCCAAGTCCCCCCGCTGACCGCGCGCCCGCCGCACGGACCTGTCCGGGGCACTTGCGCACCCCGGCGGGCGGGCGTTCGCTGGGGATGGGGGATCCTCCCCCGGGAGCGCATCATGACCAAGGCAGAGCTGTTCCGGTACCTCGCCGAGCGGTCGGGCCCGAAGCGCGCCGCCGCGCCCAGGGTCGCCGCGCCGGTGCCGGCCGCGGTGCCACCCCACCGCCACAACGAGTCGGACCGGGCCGCGCGCAAGGCGCAGTACGCCCTCGAGGACTCGACCGGACGCCCGTCGAGGAAGTCCACGCGCAAGTCGTCGAACCGCCAGAAGAACGACGTGCGCTTCCGGATGCAGCGCCAGACGCGCGAGGCGCAGAGCGCCTCCCGGCCTCGGTGAGGACGGCCGGGAGGAGCGGGCGCTACGCCGCCGGTGGGGGCGGGGGCCGCGACGCGGGGCCGGGCTCCGGAGCAGGCTCCTCCTCCGGGCCGATGTAGGCGCCGCTGCTCGACTGCAGATCCAGCGCCACCGCCAGCAGGTACAGGGCCAGCGCCAGCACGGCGATGCCCTGGCCGATGCTCATGGCCAGCACCAGCAGCAGCGGGTTCGGGAAGAGGATCGACACCGCCATGAACGCCATGGCCACGAGCGTGCCGATCACGGAGAAGAACACCATCTTCTTCGCCATCTGGTGTTTCACTTCTTCTCCTCCTTCTGCGCGCCGCCCTTCGCGCCGGGCCGCCGGGAGAGGGCCAGCGGGTGCACGTCGCTGTGGCAGTCGATGCAGTTCAGGTCGCCGGACCGGATCTGCTCCACCGCGTCCCCGTGGTCCTCCAGGTACTTCTTGCCGGTGGTGGAGTGGCACTGCATGCAGGTGGCGCTCTTGAACGGCTTGTAGAGGTGGATGGGCGGGCCGCCTTCGCCGTCGGGGCCGGTGTTCGCGTACTCGGTGATGTACATGAACAGGTGGCGCATCCCGTTCAGCTTGGTGGTGATGGTCCCGAACATCTTGTAGTCGGCGTGGCAGGTGTAGCAGCTGTTCTCGCCGAAGCGCAGGTTGCGGCTGTGGAGCGCCGCCAGGCTGTTGGACTTCGGGTCCTCCGCGTCGCGCAGGTACGGCCCCATCACGTGGCAGGAGCCGCAGAACGGGCGCGAGAGCGTGTACTCGAAGCTGGCGATGTTGCCGGTGAGCGAGACGATCCCCGGGAAGACGCCCAGGCCCAGGAAGAGCAGGGCCTTGGTCATCCGGTGCAGGTGGGGGCGGCGCACCAGGTACCAGACGCCGATGAGGGCGGAGAAGCCCGCGGAGACGAGGGCGACCGCCTGGAGCAGCTGCTCGGTGGTGTGGATGGGGAACACGGGGTTTCCTGGTCGATGCGGGAGGGAGCGGTGGTCGGGACGGCGCGGGGGGCGCCGGCCTCACTTCACCACGACGGGTCCCTCGGTGATCTCCGGCGAGCCGGAGACGAAGCCGCCGGCGTTGGTCTTGACCCAGTCGGCCGCCACCTTGTCCGACTGGACGATGCCGTCGCGGGTCTCGAACAGGCTCAGCGAGGCCCACCAGCCGTCGCCCTCGTCGATGGCGATGTAGGAGATGAAGCCGGGCACCTTGCGGATCACGTTGATGAAGGAGGCGTTCACCCTCTCGTTGAACTCCTTCGGCTTGCTGAGCTTGTAGCGCCTGATGGTCCCGTACATGAGTCCTCCTGGCCGGCGGCGGCCGGCTGCTCGGCCCTTGCGTCGTGGGGAGACGGATGCGGCATGTTAGCGCGGAGGGGCGTGGGCGCCGACCCCCCATCGAGGGGAGGCGGCGCGCGCCCCGGAGAGCGCGTCAGGCGATGTCCAGCCAGCCGAACCAGGCCGGGTGGCTGGCCTTGTACCACTCGAGCACCCGCCGGATGGCCTGCTGCTTCTCGCGGGGGATCACCTTCTCGTCCACCCGGCCGAAGAGGACCCGCATCCGGTCCCCGTCGTGCTCCAGCGCGTTGGGGAGCATGGTCTGCAGCTCGTTCCGGATCCGGCCCGAGTCGGAGATCTTCACCGGCCGGGTGGTGTGGTCCACGCCGGAGAGGAAGCGCACCAGCAGCGGGCTGAAGACGTGGCGCGCCTCCTCCAGGGTCTCCATGAGGCGGAAGGTGAAGGTGATGCGGCTCGACGCCTTCCGGGTGGCGAGCTTGGTCGTCACCCGGTAGACGCGGTCGGCCACCTGGGTGACGCCCTCGATGCCGGTGTACGGGTCGTCGCACATGTAGCCGATGCTGGCGAGCACGCTCCAGTCCTTCTGCGGCAGGAAGTCGTCGGCGGCCAGCACCCGCTTGCCGAGCGGCATGTTGGAGGCCGCGGCCTCGCCGATGTCCTCGGCGAAGGTCCGGATCCGGCCGGCGTCCACCTCGCGCCCGCCGAAGAGCTCCCCGACCCGCCGGGCGAAGTCCGGCGCCCCGGGGTCGAGCTGCATGAGCTTCGCCTCGTCGCCGCAGGGCAGCTCGAAGCTGGGCGTGAACATCGCCATCGACGACTCGACGTCCAGCACCTCGGACAGGCTGGCCGCCTGCACCGCCTCGGCGGTGGCGGCGTAGCCGTCGCAGAGGAAGCAGTGGGCGGCCCCGGCGGCGTCCTTCCAGCTGCCCACCAGGAAGGTGGGCGCGTAGGTCCCGGAGTCGGTGAAGACCGGCAGGCCGGAGGGGGCCTTCCAGCCGTCCTCCACCAGGTGGACGCCCAGCCCCTGCCACTCCTCCCAGAGCTTGCCGAGCCGCCCCACGCGGCTCTTGCCGCGGAGCGTCCAGACGTGGACGTTCTCGCGGCGGATGCCCGGGTAGGCCGCCTCGATGGCGGCCACCACCTGCCGGCGCGGCGTGCGGTAGTCGAGCCGGACCGAGACGTCCTCGGCGGCGCGCGCCACGCGGCGGGGCACGGTGATGCAGCCCATGTAGGACTCGTAGGGGCGCGAGACCCGCAGCGGCGAGTCGAAGAGGTGGAACACCGCCATGGGACCGGTGGTCTTCCCCTCGGCGAAGCGCGAGGTGTTCTCCAGCGTGTCCACCGCCGCGCCCCAGAGGGTGATGCCCCGGTCGCGCAGCCAGCCGTGGAACTGCTCGAAGGTGTGCCCCTTCTCGTTGAGCAGCCGGCGGACGCGCCGGTCCACGGTGCGCGCCACCTCGGGCCGGGCGTAGACCCGGCCGAAGCCGAGCAGGGGGTTCGCCCCCATCTCCGGGGTCTCGCCCGCCTTGGGCATGAGCCCCTCGCCGAGGGAGACCATGATGGCGTGGTTCTCGGGCAGGGTGCGGGTGAGGTGCCAGAGCCCCTCGCTCATCACGTAGGCGCTGATGGCGTCGGCCGCCTTCTTGGCCTGGTTGTAGGCCATCTTGTCCTTGCCCGCCCCCTCGCCGAAGCCGCCGAAGAGCCGGGTCCCGAGCGCGGTGGCGGCGCTGGTCATCGCCAGGCAGCGGGCGATGCCGCGGGGCGCGAAGGTGTAGGCCGAGACCGGCTCCTCCTGCGCCCGGGCCACCTCGACGTCGTCGAGCCAGAGGTGGAAGCGCAGCAGCACCGGGCGGGTGTCGAAGGCCCACTGGGCGACGACGGTGCGCTTGTCGATGTCGGTCACGAGCCCCTCCGGCGGGTGGCGCGAGGTGGGTGGGACGGCGGGCGGCCATTCTAGACGACCGGCGGCGGCGGGGGTGGCCCTTCGGCGGCGGTTGACGCGCCGCGCGAGAGGCTTGCCCATCCTTCGGGGGCCATGACACCATTCCCGGTCCCTTTCCCCCCGCCGAGGAGCCGACCCGATGAGCCCCGCCCCCCTCCACCCGCTCGCCCAGGCCGCCAACGAGGCCCTCGCCAAGGACTGCCCGGCCGTGCTCGGCATGCTGGCGGAGCGCGGGAAGCGCTTCTTCTTCCCGGCGAAGGGCATCCTGGCGCAGGGGGCCGAGGCCAAGCAGAAGGGGAAGACCGCCAACGCCACCGTGGGCATCGCCACCGAGAACGGCATGCCCATGCACCTGGCCTGCGTCCACCGGTACTACCAGGGGCTCGCGCCCACCGAGATCTACGACTACGCGCCGAGCTACGGGAAGCCGGACCTGCGCACCGCCTGGGGCCGGAAGCAGCGGGCCCAGACGCCGTCGCTGGGCGACCACCCGACCTCGAACCCGGTGGTCACCAACGCGCTGACCCACGGCCTCGGCCTGGTCGGCGACCTGTTCCTCGACCCGGGCGACGAGGTGCTCTCCAGCGACCTGATGTGGGAGAACTACAACCTGAACTGGGAGACCCGGCTCGGGGCCCGCTTCGGCTACTACCCGTTCTTCGACGCCGCGCTGCGCGGCTACAACCTGAAGGGCTTCACCGAGGCGCTGGCCCGCTCCCGGGGCCGGAAGCTGGTGGTGTCGCTGAACTTCCCCAACAACCCGTCGGGCTACACCCCCACCCGCGCCGAGGCCCGGGGCATCTGCGACGCCCTGCAGGCGGAGGCCGAGGCCGGCACCCGGCTGGTGGTGGTGGTGGACGACGCCTACTACGGGATGTTCTTCGACGACGCCTGCGAGACCGAGTCGCTCTTCGGCCGCCTGGCCCGCGCCTCCGCGAACCTGCTGGCGGTGAAGATCGACGGGGCCACCAAGGAGGAGTTCGTCTGGGGGCTGCGCGTCGGCTTCATCACCTTCGGGGTGAAGAACGGCACCGCCGCCGCCTACAAGGCGCTGGAGGACAAGACCGCCGGCCTGATCCGGGCCTACGTCTCCAACATCTCCAACCCCGGCCAGTCCATCGTCCTCAAGGCGCTGAACGACCCGGAGTTCCACGCCCAGCAGGCGGAGAAGGTGGCAATCCTGAGATCCCGGGCGGCGGTGACGGCGCGGGAGTGCCGCAAGGCCGAGTACGCCGACTGCTGGGACGTCTACCCCTTCAACAGCGGCTACTTCATGTGCCTGCGGCTCAAGGACGCCGACGCCGACACCGTGCGGGTGCGGCTGCTCGACGACCACGGCGTCGGCACCATCGCCCTCGGCAAGCAGGAGCTGCGCGTCGCCTTCTCCTGCCTCACCGAGGCGCAGATCCCGCCGGTGTTCGCGGCCGCCGCCCAGGCGGTGCGCGCCGTCCGGGGACGCTAGGGGCGGGGCCCGCGGACATGACGGTCCAGATCGGAGACATCGGGCGGGCGGTCCGCGAGACCGAGTACGCGGTCCGCGGCCCCATCGTGGCGCGCGCGCAGGAGCTGGAGCGGCAGGGGCGCGAGATCATCTACTGCAACATCGGCAACCCCCAGGCGCTGTCGCAGCGGCCGCTCACCTGGGTCCGGCAGATCCTGGCGCTGCTGGAGTACCCGGAGCTGATGGACCGGCTGCCGGCGGGGGTCCTCCCCGCCGACGCCGTGGCCAAGGCCCGCGAGGTGCTGGCCGCCACTCGCCACGGCCTCGGCGCCTACACCGACAGCAAGGGCTTCCTCTTCGTCCGCGAGGCCATCGCCGCCTTCATCCGCCGGCGCGACGGCATCGAGGCCGACCCCGAGCACCTCTTCCTCACCGACGGCGCCAGCAAGGGGGTGCAGGCGGCGCTGCGGCTCCTCATCGACGGGCCCGGGGACGGCGTCCTCATCCCCACGCCGCAGTACCCGCTCTACTCCGCCACCATCACCCTCTACGGCGGGGCGCAGCTCCCCTACCCGCTCGACGAGGCCTCGGGCTGGCAGCTCACCCGCGAGGGCCTGGAGCGGGCGGTGGCCGGGGCCCGGGCCCGGGGCATCCGCCCCCGCGCCGTCTGCGTCATCAACCCGGGGAACCCCTCGGGCGCGCTGCTCGACGAGAAGAACGTGGCGATGGTGCTCGACTTCGCCCGGGAGCACGGCCTGGCGGTGCTGGCCGACGAGGTCTACCAGGAGAACCTCTACCGGCCCGGCGACCGCTTCGTCTCCTTCGCCAGCCTGCTGGAGCGCAAGGGGTACCGGGAGGTCTCGCTCTTCAGCTTCCACTCGGTCTCGAAGGGGCTGCTCGGGGAGTGCGGCCACCGCGGCGGCTACATGGAATGCCGCAACGTCCCGGCCGCGGTGCAGGACGAGATCACCAAGCTCCAGTCGGTGTCGCTCTGCGCCAACTCGGCGGGGCAGCTCGTCACCTACCTCATGGTCACGCCGCCCGAGCCGGGCGGCCCGTCGCGCGCGCGCTGGGAGCAGGAGCGGCGGGGGATCCTGGAGTCGCTGGCGCGGCGGGCCGGCATCGTCGAGCAGGGGCTCAACCGCGTGCCGGGCATCCAGTGCAACCCGGTGACCGGCGCGATGTACGCCTTCCCGCGGATCACCCTGCCCCCGGGCGTCACCGACGACGAGTACTGCCTGGCGCTGCTGGAGGAGACGGGCATCTGCGTGGTGCCGGGCTCGGGCTTCGGCCAGGCGCCGGGCACCTGGCACTTCCGCACCACCATCCTGCCGCCGGCCGACAAGCTCCAGGCGGTGGTGGAGCGGATCGCCGCCTTCCACGCCTCGTTCCGGGGGAGGCGCGCGGGCTAGTCCGGCTGGTGCCTGAGCGACACCGAGTTCATGCAGTACCGCAGGCCGGTGGGCGGCGGTCCGTCGGGGAAGACGTGCCCCAGGTGTCCGTCGCAGCGGCCGCAGCGCACCTCGGTGCGGATCGTCCCGTGCGAGGCGTCGCGGTGCTCGACCACCGCCCCGGGCGCCACCGGCCGGGTGAAGGAGGGCCAGCCGGTGCCCGACTCGAACTTCTCCCCCGACCGGAACAGCGGGTTCCCGCACCCGGCGCAGCGGTAGGTCCCGGGCTGGTGGGTGCCGACGAAGCAGCCGGTCCAGGGCCGCTCCGTCCCGTGGCCGCGCAGCACCTGGTACTCCTCGGCGGTGAGCCGCCGGCGCCACTCCTCGTCGCTGAGCACGAGCTTTTCGTCCACGCCGGACGCATAACCCGCGGGCGTCGCCGGCGCACGCTCCGCGCGGGCGGCGCCGGTGTGGACGCGGCGCGCCACGATGCCACGCCCCTTTCCGCCGCCGGCGCGCCGCGCCGGATCCATACTGCGCGCACCGATCGCGGCCCTCCGGCCGCGGGGAGACCCCATGACCCACCACCTGCCGAATCCCGCGGGCCTGCAGCAGGCCCTCCCGTCGGGCGCCGCGCTGCTGCACGACCCGCTCCTCAACAAGGGCACCGCCTTCACGCTGGCCGAGCGGCACGCCCTCGGCCTCGAGGGGCTCCTGCCGCCGCACGTCCACACCCTGGAGGAGCAGGTGGCGCGGGTGATGGACAACTACCGCAACAAGCAGACCGACCTCGAGCGGTACATCCACCTGGTCTCGCTGCAGGACCGCAACGAGACCCTCTTCTACCGGGTGGTGGTGGACCACATCGAGGAGATGATGCCCATCCTCTACACGCCCACGGTGGGGCAGGCCTGCCAACGGCGGTCGCC
>JAJZTO010000040.1 GCA_021848865.1 Myxococcales bacterium | reverse complement strand
TGGCCCCGGAGGCCGCCGCGCTCTGCCTGAAGTCGGGCAACGCCGCCATCCTCCGGCCCGGCTCCGACGCCCTGCGCTCCTCGCGGGCGCTGATCGAGGCCTTCGGCGAGGGGCTCGCGAAGGCGGGCCTGCCGCGGGCCGCGGCCCAGGTGGTGCCGACGCCCGACCGCGAGGCCACCTTCGCCCTGCTGCAGCTCGACGACCTCATCGACCTCGCCATCCCCCGCGGCGGGAGCTCGCTCATCCGCGCCGTGGCCGAGCGCTCGCGCGTCCCGGTGGTGAAGCACTACCAGGGGGTGTGCCACCTCTTCCTCGACCGCTCGGCGCCGCCGGAGCAGGCCGTGGCCCTGGCGGTGAACGGGAAGGCGCAGCGGCCCGGCGTCTGCAACGCGCTGGAGTGCCTGCTGGTGCACCGGGCGGCGGCGGCGAAGCTGCTGCCGGCGGTGGGGCGGGCCCTGGCGGCCGCCGGCGTGGAGCTGCGCTGCGACCCGACCGCGCTCGGCATCCTGCGGCGCGCCGGCGTGAGGGCGGTCCCGGCGGCGCCGGAGGACTTCGGCAAGGAGTTCCTGGACCTGATCCTGGCGGTGCGGGTGGTCCCGGGGCTGGACGGCGCCCTCGACCACATCGCCCGCCACGGGTCGCTGCACACCGAGGCCATCCTCACCCGGGACCTGGAATCGGCGCGCCGCTTCGAGCGCGAGGTCACCGCCAGCGCGGTGATGGTGAACGCGTCCACCCGCTTCAACGACGGCGGCGAGCTGGGGCTCGGCGCCGAGATCGGCATCTCGACCACCAAGCTGCACGCCTTCGGGCCCATGGGGCTCGCCGAGCTCACCACCCAGAAGTTCGTGGTGGAGGGCGCGGGGCACGTGAGGAGCTAGATGAAGACCCGGAAGCCGGCGCCGAGGAAGGCCGCGAGGCCGCAGAAGTCGAAGTCGCCCACCAAGAAGACCCAGCGGTCCCTGAAGTCCAAGGCGTTCCGCAAGGAGCGGGCGGCGAAGCGGGCGGAGCGCCCCGCCCGGCCGGCCCGCCCGCCGCGGCCTCCGCGCGCCCCGGCCCCGGCGGCGGCGCCGCCAGGTCGCCCCGACACCTCGCGCCCCCGCGCCCTGCAGATCGCCCGGGCCGGCCTCGACAAGAAGGCCGAGAACGTCCTGGTCCTCGACGTGCGCGGCCTCACCAGCTACGCCGACTACTTCGTGATCATGACCGCCGAATCGGACCGGCAGGCCGGCGCCATCGCCGACCACGTGGACGAGACGCTGAAGGCGGCCGGCGCCACCAAGGTGGGCGTCGAGGGGTACGAGTCGGGCCGCTGGATCCTGGTGGACTACGGCGACGTGGTGGCGCACGTCCTCTCCCAGGAGGCGCGCGGCTTCTACGACCTCGAGGGGCTCTGGGCCGACGCCCCGCGGGTGCCGGTCCCGTAGCCCCGCTCAGGCCTTCGCCAGCCGCTCGCAGGCCCGCGCCAGCGTCTCCTCGCCCTTGGCGAAGCAGAAGCGCAGCACCCGGTCCTGGCGCGGCCCGGCGTAGAAGGGCGAGAGCGGGATCGAGGCCACGCCGACCTCGCGGGTGAGCCGCTCCGCCAGGACGGTGTCCGGCTCGTCGCTCACCCGGGCGTAGGAGGCGAGCTGGAAGTAGGTGCCCTCGCAGGGCAGGGGCTCGAGCCTCGTCGCCGCCAGCCCGGCCCGGAAGAGGTCGCGCTTCCGCTGGTAGAAGGCGCCCAGGTCCAGGTAGCGGCTCGCGTCCGCCAGCCACTCCGCCAGCGCCAGCTGCACCGGCGTGTTCACGGTGAAGACCACGAACTGGTGGACCTTCCGGAACTCGGCGGTGAGCGCCCGCGGCGCCAGCACGTAGCCGACCTTCCAGCCGGTGACGTGGTAGGTCTTCCCGAAGCTGCTCATCACCAGGCTGCGCGAGGCCAGCTCCGGGTGGCCGGCGCAGCTCTGGTGGCGCCGGCCGTCGAAGAGGACGTGCTCGTAGACCTCGTCGGCCCCCACCACGATGCCGGTGCCGCGGACGATGCCGGCGAGCGCCTCGAGGTCGGCGGGGCCCCAGCAGGTGCCGCTCGGGTTGTGGGGCGTGTTCACCAGGATCATCCGGGTGCGCGGCCCCACCCGGGCGCGGACCGCCGCCCAGTCGGGCCGGTAGCCGGGGAAGGTCAGGGGCACCCGCACCGGCGTGCCGCCCGAGAGCTGGACGGCCGGCGCGTAGGCGTCGTAGGCCGGCTCCAGCACGATCACCTCGTCGCCGGGCCGGGTGAGGCAGGCCACGGCGGTGAAGATGGCCTGCGTCCCGCCGGCGGTGACGGTGACCTCGTGCTCCGGGTCGTAGCGGGTGCCGTACAGCCGCTCCACCTTCGCGGCGACGGCCTCGCGCAGCTGTGGCACGCCGGCCATGGGGGCGTACTGGTTCGAGCCGGCGCGCATGTGCTTCAGGACCAGGTCGTAGAGCCCCGGCGGCGCCGAGAAGTCGGGGTAGCCCTGCGAGAGGTTCAGGGCGCCGCACTCGGCGGCGAGGCGCGACATCACCGTGAAGATCGTGGTCCCGACCTGCGGCAGGCGCGAGGCGATGGGGCCGGGAAAGGGCAGGGGGCTCGGCATGGTCGAGGCGAGTCTGGGTGGCGCCGGGGAGGCTGGCAAGGCCTCGCCCGGGCGCCCGGCCGGCAGCGTCAGCGGCCGTTCACCCCGCGCGCCAGGCTTGCGCGGGATCAAGCGGAGCGCCCGGTCGGCGGCCACCCGGGTTGATCGGGGCCGGCGCCGATCTGCTAGACTCCGACCCCCTTTGAACGACACCTGAGCCCTTTCCGCGACGGGGCCCGCAGCTTGCACACCCCGGCGGCATCCGCATCCCCGGAGCGCAGGCCTTGCGCCCTGCCGGGGTCCCACGCGGCCGCGCCCGACCCGGCCGAGCAACGGAGGCAGCATGTCCAGCCGCACCATGATCACGATGGATGGCAACGAGGCGGTGGCCTCGGTGGCGCACCGCATCAGCGAGGTCATCGCCATCTACCCCATCACCCCCTCCTCCAACATGGGCGAGTGGGCGGACGAGTGGTCGGCCAAGGGCAAGAAGAACATCTGGGGCACCGTCCCCTCGGTCTCCGAGATGCAGTCGGAGGGCGGGGCCGCCGGCGCGGTCCACGGCGCGCTGCAGGCCGGGGCGCTGACGACGACCTTCACGGCGTCGCAGGGCCTGCTGCTGATGATCCCCAACATGTACAAGATCGCCGGGGAGCTCACCGCCTTCTGCATGCACGTCTCGGCGCGCGCCGTGGCCAGCCACGCCCTCTCGATCTTCGGCGACCACTCCGACGTCATGGCGGTGCGCCAGACCGGCTTCGGGATGCTCTGCTCCGGCTCGGTGCAGGAGGCCCACGACTTCGCGGCCATCGCCCAGCGCGCCAGCATGCGGTGCCGGGTGCCCTTCCTGCACTTCTTCGACGGCTTCCGCACCTCGCACGAGGTGGCGAAGATCGAGCTGCTCGCCGACGACGACCTCCGGAAGATGATCCCCGACGAGCTGGTGGCCGCCCACCGGGCCCGGGCCCTCTCGCCGGAGAAGCCGGTGATCCGGGGCACCGCCCAGAACCCCGACGCCTTCTTCCAGGCCCGCGAGGCCTGCAACGGCTTCTACACCCGGGCCCCGTCCGCGGTGCAGGAGGCCATGGACGAGTTCGGCAAGGTGGTGGGCCGCAAGTACAAGCTCATCGACTACGTCGGCCACCCCGAGGCCGAGCGCATCCTGGTGATCATGGGCTCGGGCGGCGAGGTGGCGCACGAGACGGTGGACCACCTGGTGGCGAAGGGGGAGAAGGTGGGCCTGGTGAAGGTCCGGCTCTACCGGCCCTTCCCGCTCGGCGAGTTCATGGCCGCCCTGCCGCGCACCACCACCTCGATCGCCGTGCTGGACCGCACCAAGGAGCCGGGGTCGCTGGGCGAGCCGCTCTACATGGACGTGGTCACGGCGCTGCGCGAGGCGCAGCAGGCCCACATCGACCGCTTCCACCACGAGATCACCGTCACCGGCGGCCGCTACGGCCTGTCCTCGAAGGAGTTCACGCCGGCGATGGTGAAGGCGGTCTACGACGACCTGGGCCGGGCCCGCCCCAAGCGCCACTTCACCGTGGGCATCGTCGACGACGTCAGCCACCTCTCGCTGGACTGGGACAAGGACTTCGACACCGAGCCGGCCGACGTGGTGCGAGCCCAGTTCTACGGCCTGGGCGCGGACGGCACCGTCGGCGCCAACAAGAACTCCATCAAGATCATCGGCGAGGAGACGCCGATGTGGGCCCAGGGCTACTTCGTCTACGACTCGAAGAAGTCCGGGTCGGTGACCATCAGCCACCTGCGCTTCGGCCCCCGGCCCATCCGCTCCTCCTACCTCGTCACCCGCGCCAACTTCGTGGCCTGCCACCAGTTCGGCTTCGTCGAGAAGTACGACATGCTCGACGCCGCCGTCCCCGGCGCCACCTTCCTCCTGAACTCCGAGCACGGGCCCGACGCCGTCTGGGACCGGCTCCCGCTGGAGATGCAGAAGCAGATCACCGAGAAGAAGCTCAAGTTCTTCGTCATCGACGCCTACAAGGTGGCCAAGGAGACCGGCATGGGGGTGCGCATCAACACCATCATGCAGACCTGCTTCTTCGCCATCTCCGGCGTGCTGCCGCGCGACGAGGCCATCGCCAAGATCAAGGAGACCATCCAGAAGACCTACTCCCGCAAGGGCGCCGAGGTGGTCCGCAAGAACTTCGAGGCGGTGGACCACACCCTCTCGCACCTCTACGAGGTGAAGGTGCCGGCGCGGCTCGGCGGCAAGCCCATGCCGCCCATCGTCAGCGACCAGGCCCCCGACTTCGTCAAGCGGGTCACCGCGGTGATGCTGGCCGGGAAGGGCGACCTGCTCCCGGTCTCGGCCTTCCCGGTGGACGGCACCTGGCCGTCGGCGACGGCCCAGTGGGAGAAGCGGGCCATCGCGCTGGAGATCCCGATCTGGGACAAGTCGATCTGCATCCAGTGCAACAAGTGCGCGCTCATCTGCCCGCACGCCGCCATCCGCGCCAAGTTCTACGACGCCGGCCGGCTCTCCGGCGCGCCGCAGCGCTTCGAGTCGATGGACTTCAAGTCGCAGGAGGTGAAGGGCGCGAAGTACACCATCCAGGTGGCGCCCGAGGACTGCACCGGCTGCAACCTCTGCGTGGAGATCTGCCCGGCCGTCTCCAAGACCGACGCCGCGCACAAGGCCATCAACATGCAGCCGCTCGGGCCGAACCGGGAGCGGGAGAAGGCGAACTACCAGTTCTTCCTGGCGCTCCCCGAGGCCGACCGGACCAAGCTCCGGCTCGACACCAAGGGCACCCAGTTCCTGCAGCCGCTCTTCGAGTACTCGGGCGCCTGCTCGGGCTGCGGCGAGACGCCCTACGTGAAGCTGCTCACCCAGCTCTTCGGCGACCGGGCCCTGGTCGCCAACGCCACCGGCTGCTCCTCGATCTACGGCGGCAACCTGCCGACCACGCCCTACACCTGCAACGCCGAGGGGCGCGGCCCGGCCTGGGCCAACTCGCTCTTCGAGGACAACGCCGAGTTCGGCTACGGCATGCGGCTGGCGGTGGACAAGATGTCCGAGCACGCCCGCGAGATCCTCAAGCGGGTCGGGTCGCGCGTCGGCGACCAGCTGGTCGGCGAGCTGCTCGGCGCCGACCAGGCCACCGAGGCCGGCATCGAGGCGCAGCGCGGCCGCATCGTGGCGCTGCGCAAGCGGCTGGCCTCCATGGACGGCGCCGAGGTCCGGTGGCTGGAGAAGATCGCCGACTACCTCCTGAAGAAGAGCGTCTGGATCGTCGGCGGCGACGGCTGGGCCTACGACATCGGCTACGGCGGCCTCGACCACGTCATCGCCTCGGGGCGCGACGTGAACATCCTGGTGCTGGACACCGAGGTCTACTCCAACACCGGCGGCCAGGCCTCCAAGGCCACGCCCATGGGCGCGGCGGCCAAGTTCGCCGTGGCCGGCAAGACCACCCACAAGAAGGACCTGGCCATGCTGGCCATGACCTACGGCAACGCCTACGTGGCCCGGGTGGCGATGGCCGCCAAGGACGCGCAGACGGTGAACGCCTTCAAGGAGGCGGAGAGCTACCCCGGCACCTCGGTGATCGTGGCCTACAGCCACTGCATCGCCCACGGCTACGACATGGCCGAGGCGGTGGCCCAGCAGGAGCGGGCGGTGGACTCGGCCTACTGGTCGCTGTTCCGCTACGACCCGCGCAAGGCGGCGGCCGGCGAGAGCCCGCTCAAGCTCGACTCCGGCGCCCCCAAGCTCGCCCTGGCCGAGTTCCTGGCCCACGAGAACCGCTTCAACCAGGTGAAGCAGACCAACCCCGAGGTCTTCCAGGCGCTGGTCGCCGATTCCCAGCGGATGATCAAGGAGCGCTTCGCGCTGCTGGAGCAGCTGGCCAAGGCCATGGCGCCGCAGAACCTGGTGCCCGGCGCCGCCGGCGCGCCGCCCAAGGCGCGGGCCTGATCGGCGCCCGGCCATGATGCTCCGCCAGCTGTCGCTCTTCCTGGAGAACCGGCCCGGCCAGCTCCGCGCCCCCTGCCGGGCGCTGGCCGACGCCGGCATCGACATCCTCACCCTGTCGCTCGCCGACACCGCCCAGTTCGGCATCCTCCGCCTCATCGTGCGCGACTGGGAGCGGGCCCGCGCCGTGCTGCAGCAGGCCGGCATGGTGGTCAACGTCACCGAGGTGGTGCCGGTGGCCATCGCCGACCGGGCCGGCGCCCTGGCCGAGCTGCTGGGCCACCTGGAGGAGGCCGGCCTGGGCGTCGAGTACATGTACGCCTTCCCGGTCCGCTCCGCCGCGGGCCAGGCGGCGCTCCTGTTCCGGTTCGAGCGGCCCGAGGAGGCCCTCCAGGTCCTGCGGCTCCGCGGCGTCCAGGTGCTGGAGCCGGAGGGGCTGCTGGCGCTGAGGGCGTAGCGGCCGGTGGCCTCGCGGGATCCGGAGGAGCGCTGCCACGACCCGGCCGAGCGGCTGGAGCGGGGCGCGCTGCGCCGCCTCCAGGACCAGCGGCTGCGCCAGGCGGTGGCCCGCGCGGCCGCGGTGCCCTTCTACGCCGCGGCCCTGGCCCGCCGGGGCGTCGACCCGGCCGGCTTCGGCGGGCTCGACGAGCTCGACCGCCTCCCGCTCACCACCAAGCAGGACCTGCGGGACCACTACCCGCTCGGCTTCCTGGCGGTGCCCCGCTCGGCGCTGGCGCGCATCCACGGCTCCTCCGGCACCACCGGGCGGCCGACCTTCGTGGCCTACACCGCGCGCGACCTCGACACCTGGGCCGGGCTGGTGGCCCGCGTGCTGGTGGCCGGTGGCCTGCGCCCCGAGCACCTGGTCCACGTCGCCTTCGGCTACGGCCTGTTCACCGGCGGCTTCGGCCTGCACCAGGGCATCGAGCGGGTGGGGGCGGCGGTGATCCCGGCGGCGGGGGGCAACACCCCGCGCCAGGTGATGCTGCTCGAGGACCTGCGGCCCGAGGCGCTGGTCTGCACCCCCTCCTACGCCCTGCACGTCGCCGAGGTGGCGCGCGGGCTGGGGAAGGACCCGGCGGGGCTGGGGCTGCGCTTCGGCCACTTCGGCGGCGAGCCCTGGACCGAGGAGATGCGCGGCGAGCTGGAGCGGCAGCTCGGCATCGAGGCCTTCAACAACTACGGCCTCTCCGAGGTGATCGGCCCGGGGGTCGCCGGCGAGTGCCGGGCCCGCGGCGGCATGCACGTGGCCGAGGACCACTTCCTGCTGGAGGTGCTGGACCCGGCGACGCTGCGGCCGGTGCCGGACGGCCGGCCGGGCGAGCTGGTCTTCACCACCCTCACCCGCGAGGCGATGCCGGTGCTGCGCTACCGGACCCGCGACATCGCCGCGGTGGAGCGGGGCCCGTGCCCCTGCGGCCGGACCGGGGCGCGGCTCGGGCGCATCGTCGGCCGCTCCGACGACATGCTCGTCATCCGGGGCGTGAACGTCTACCCCTCGCAGGTGGAGGAGGCGCTGCTCCGGGTCGAGGGGACGGCGCCCCACTACCTCATCGAGGTGGCGCGGCCCGGGACCATGGACGAGGCGGTGGTCAAGGTCGAGATCCGGGCCGAGAACCTCTCCGACGAGATGCGCCGGATGGTGTCGCTGCGCGACCGCATCGACCACGAGATCCAGGCCGTCACCGGCATCCGCATGGCGGTGGAGCTGGTGGCGCCGGGGACCCTGGAGCGCTCGCCGGGGAAGGCCCGCCGGGTGCTGGATCACCGGCGCGGGCCGGCGCCCGGGTAGCGCCCGCCGGACGGTCCCGCGGCGGGCCGCCGCCCTACTCGAGGTCGATGGTCCTGTAGACGGCCCGGGCGTCGAGCACCGTGCCCCACACCTTGTGGGAGCCCTGGTGCTCCGAGGGGCCGAAGTTGACGGGCGTGCCGATGCCCAGGTCGAGCCCGCGGATGGTCTCCAGGGTGTCCACCAGCCGCTCGGTGTCGAGCGCGCGGCCGGTGCGGCGCAGCGCCTCCACCAGGACGGTCCCGGCGATGTACCCCTCCAGCGACACGAAGTCGGGCTCGTCCGCCGGGGAGAAGCGCTTCAGCAGCTCCCGGTAGCGGATGATGGCGGTGGCCTGCGAGCTGGGGAGCGGCACCGTCTGGGTGACGATCACCCCGTCGGCGTACTTCCCGCCCAGGGCGCGCAGCTCGTCGGCGAGCGCGGTGGCCCCCACGAAGGAGACGCTGGTGAAGGTCGGCTTGAAGCCGCCGTTCACCACCGACTCGATGAACCGGGCCGCCGCCTTGTAGGTCGGGACCATGACGATGGCCTGGGCCCGCGCCCGGTTCTTCAGGATCTCGCGGGCCGCCTCGCCCACGTCGGCGGTGTTGCGCTTGTAGCCGACGCGCAGCAGCCGGGCGGAGTCGAAGCCGTAGCGGCGCACCTGGTGGGCCACCCCGGCGTAGCCGGCGTCGCCGTAGGCGTCGTCCTGGGCGAAGACCGCGATCTGGGAGGGCTTGAGCCGCTTGACCTCGACCAGGTAGCGGACCACCGCCGCCGTCTCCTCGGCGTAGCTGCACCGGTAGTTGAAGACGTAGCGGGCCGGCGGGTCCTCCCGCAGCAGCGCCGCGCCGGTGAAGGCGCCGTAGAAGAGCACCTTGTGGTCGACGGCGTAGGGCATGGCCACCGCCGCGGTGGGCGTGCCGACGTTGCCGGCGATGGCGAAGACCTTGCGGTTCTCCACCAGCTCCTTCATGCAGGCCTTGGCCCGGTCCGGCTCGTAGCCGTCGTCGAGGGCCTCCAGCTTCAGCTTGCGCCCGTGGACGCCGCCGGCCTCGTTGGCGGCCGCGAAGGCCAGCTCGAAGCCGGTGCGCATCCCCCGCCCCAGCTCGCGGGCCGCGCCGGAGAAGGGCGCGCACATCCCGAAGGTGACCTCGCCGTCGGTCACGCCCCGGACCTGGGCGGCGGCCGGGGCCGCCAGGGCGGACAGCGCCAGCGCCACCGCCGGGAGCCACGGAACGGTGCGCATGGCGTCAGTCCAGCTCGATGGGCCGGTACTTCCCGGAGGGCTCGAGCAGGGTCCCCCAGATCTTGTGGGAGGCCTGGTGGTCGACCCGGGAGAAGCCCAGCGGCGTGCCGATGCCCAGGTCCAGCCCCTGGATGCCCTCCAGCGCCTCCACCAGCTTCTCGGTGGTGAGCCCGCGGCCGGCGCGGCGCAGCCCCTCGATGAGCACGTTGGCCGCGATGTAGGCCTCCAGCGAGGCGAAGTCGGGGAGATCGGCCGAGCCGAGCCCCTGCAGCGCCTCGCGGTACTTCATCACCGCCGTGGACTGGCTGGTGGGCAGCGGGACCACCTGGGTCACCACCACGTCCGAGACCACCTTGGGGCCGAGCGGCACCAGCTCCTCCGCCAGCTGCGTGGCGTTCACCACCGAGGGGTTGGTGATGATCAGGTCGAGCCCGAGGTCTCGCACCTTCTCGATGAAGCGGGCCGCCGCCATGTAGGTGGCGACCATCACCACCGCCTTGAGCCGGGGCGCGTCCTTCTGGAGCCGGGCCACCGCCTCGTCCACGTCGGCGCTGTTCCGCTTGTAGCCCACCCGGAGGATCTGGCCCTCGGCCCGCTTGAACGGCGCCAGCGCCGCCACCACGCCCTGGAAGCCGGCGTCGCCGAAGGCGTCCTCCTGGGCGAAGACGGCGATCTCCTCGGGGGCCACCCGGCGCACCTGGATCAGGTAGCGGACCGCCGCGCCGGTCTCCTCGGCGTAGGAGGGCCGGAAGTTGAACACGTACCGGTCGGGCGGCGTCTTCCGCGAGACCGCGGCGCCGGTGTACGGGGCGTAGAAGAGCATCTTGTGCGCCACGCAGTAGGGGATGGCGACCTCGGCGGTGGCGGTGCCGTAGTTGCCGACGATGCCGAAGACCTTCCGGTCCTCCACCAGGTCCTTCATCGCGCCCTTGGTGCGCTCCGGCTCGTAGCCGTCGTCGAGCGCCACCAGCCTCAGCTTCCGGCCGTGGACGCCGCCGGCGGCGTTCACCGCGGCGAAGGCCGCGTCGTAGCCGGCCTTCAGGTCGCGGCCGGTCTCCTTGTTGGCGCCGCTGAAGGGCGAGGCCATCCCGAAGACGATCTCGGTGTCGGAGAGGCCGACGGCCGGGGCCGGCGGGACGGGCGCGGCCACCACCGGGCCCTCGGCGGGGCGGCTCTCGCCGCCGGTGGTGCGCGCGTAGCGCATGGCGAAGACGGCGACGCCCGCCACCAGGGCGGAGACCAGCCCGATGAGGACCAGCTCGATGCGCCGTGAACCCAGGCCGGCGCGCGGCGGGGGGGTGGGCTGCGACGGCCCTGCCATGAGTGCGCTCCTTCGCGGCGCGCGCAGCGGAGGGGGTGCGCGTCGCGGCCGCAGGTGGAAATGGCTGCTTCCGCGAAGTGTAGCGTAGGGGGCGCACCCCACGAAATTCCTGCGCTTCGACGATCGCTGACGCGTCGTGTCAGGCGAATTCCGCACCCCGAGCCCGGAGCTTCGCCTTCCGCTACGATGCCCGCAGATCCCTTCCGGCGCCCGGACGTTCACCTCACCAGGGCCGGGCGGTACCCGTGCCGACCGACGCCACCGACGAACAGCTCATGCTGCGCTTCCAGGGCGGAGAGGCCGGAGCCTTCGAGCTCCTCCTGCGGCGCCACCGCGGCCCGGCCTTCTCCTTCCTGTGCCGGCTCACCGGCGATCGGCCGCGGGCCGAGGACCTGCTCCAGGAGACCTGGCTGCGGGTCGTCGCCGCCGCCCCGCGCTGGGAACCGCGGGCCCGCTTCCGGACCTGGCTCTACACCGTCGCCCGCAACCTGGCGGCCGACGAGGCGCGCCGCCGGTCCCTGCGCCGCACCGACCCGCTCGACGCGCCCGGCCCGGGCGGCGCCAGCCCCGCCGACGCCATGGCCGACGGCGGCCCGGGGCCCGACCGCGCCGCCGACGGGGCGCTGCTGCGGCCGCGGCTCGAGGCGGCGCTGGCGGCGCTGCCCGAGGAGCAGCGCGAGGTCTTCCTGCTCCGCGAGTACGCGGGGGTGCCCTTCGCCGAGATCGCCGAGATCACCGGGGTCCCGGCGCCGACGGTGAAGAGCCGGATGCGCTACGCGCTGGAGGGGCTCCGGCGGGCGCTGGCGGGGATGGGGATCGGCCCCGAGGCCGACGCGCCGGAGGGCACCGGGACATGAACCACGAGACCGCCAGGGAGCTGCTCCTCGACCGGTCCTACGGCGAGCTGCCCCCCGATCGGGCGCGCGAGCTGGAGGCGCACCTCGCCGCCTGCGCCGGCTGCCGCGCCGACGCCGAGCGGATCGAGGCCACCCGCGCCCTGATGCGGAAGCTCGGCCCGGAGCCGGAGCCGGGCGGGGAGCGCATCCTGCTGGCCGCGGCGCGGGAGGCGGCCGGGCGGGCCCGGCCGCGCCGCTCCTCCTGGCTGGGCCTCTCCCTGGCCGCCGGCGCGGCGGCGACGGTGGTGGTCGCCGTCGTCAGCATGCGGCCGCAGCCGGGCGGGGAGCGCGCCGAGGAGGCGTGGGCGGCGCGGCTGC
>JAJZTO010000039.1 GCA_021848865.1 Myxococcales bacterium | reverse complement strand
GCGGCGATGGCCGCGGGCGAGGTGGACGTCCTCCTCGTCCAGAACGCCGATCCGCTGGGCGCGCTCCCCGCGGCGCTGAAGGCGGGAGAGGCCCTGGGCAAGGTGCCGCTGGTGGTGAGCTTCGCGCTGCGGCCCGACGCCACGGCGGCGCGGGCCCACCTGGTGCTGCCGGGCCAGCACACCCTGGAGTCCTTCGGGGACCTGGCGCCGCGCGCCGGCGTCCTCCAGCTGGCGCAGCCGGTGATGCTGCCGCTCGCCGACACCCGCCCGGCGGCGCAGGTGCTGCTGGAGCTGGCGGATCGGCTGCAGCTCGCTCCCCCGCTCGCGCCGTCCACCGACCTCCACGACCTGCTGCAGGCCCGCGACGGCCCTCGGACGCGGCAGGCCCCCGGCGCCCCGGCCGACGCGGCCCTCGCCTGGCGCGCCGCCCTGCAGCGCGGCGGTGCCTGGACCGACGCCTCGGCGGCCCGGCGCGTCCCCGAGCTGGTCCGCGGCGCCGCCGAGCGCTTCCTGGCGCTCCCGCCCGAGGCGCCGGCGGCGGCGGGCGCGGGGCTCGACCTGGTCGCCTTCCCCACCACGCTGCGGGGCGACGGGCGCTCCGCCGACCTCCCCTGGCTCCGCGAGATCCCCGACACGATGTCGAGCGTCTCCTGGAGCCCCTGGGCCGAGCTCTCCCCGGCGACGGCGAAGCGGCTCGGCGTCCGCACCGGCGACCGGCTCTCCCTCGCCACCGCCGCCGGCCGCGCCACCGTGCCGGCCTACGTCTTCCCGGGGATCCGCGACGACGCGGTCGGGCTGCCGCTGGGCGGCCCCGAGGCCCTGGCGCTGCTGCCGGCGGCGCGCGACGCCGGCTCCGGGGCGCCGGCCTGGGCCGGGGCCCGCGCCGCGGTCTCCCGGGCCGGGAGCCACGCCGCCCTCCCGCTGCTGGAGGGGAGCCCCTACCAGCACGGGCGCGAGATCGTCCAGACGGTGACGGCGGCGGCTCCCGCGGCGCGGCGCGCCGACCTCGCCGCGCAGATGTACCCGCCGCCGCGCCACCCCGACCACCGCTGGGCCATGGCCATCGACCTCGATCGCTGCACCGGCTGCGAGGCCTGCGTGGTGGCCTGCTTCGCCGAGAACAACGTCCCGGTGATGGGGGCGGAGGCGGCCGTCCTGGGCCGGTACATGGGCTGGCTGCGCATCGAGCGCTACCTGGGGGACGAGCCGGGCGGCCCGCTCGACGTGCAGCTCCTCCCCATGCTGTGCCAGCAGTGCACCAACGCCCCCTGCGAGACGGTGTGCCCCGTCTACGCCACCTACCACACCGGGGAGGGGCTGAACGCGCAGGTGTACAACCGCTGCGTCGGCACCCGCTACTGCTCCAACAACTGCCCCTACAAGGTGCGGACCTTCAACTGGGCCGACCCGCAGTTCCCGGCGCCGCTGAACTGGCAGCTGAACCCCGACGTCACCGTCCGCTCCCGCGGCGTGATGGAGAAGTGCACCTTCTGCGTGCAGCGGATCCGCTACGCCGAGGGGAAGGCGCGCGACGAGAGCCGGCCGGTCGCCGACGGCGAGATCGTTCCGGCCTGCGCCCAGACCTGCCCGGCCCAGGCCATCGTCTTCGGGGACGCCGACGATCCCTCCTCGCGGGTGAGCCAGGCGGCGCGGGCGCCGCGCGGGTTCCGGGCGCTGGAGGAGGTCAACACCCAGCCGGCCATCACCTACCTGGCCCGCGTCGAGCGGCCGGAGGAGCCATGAGCACCGCCGGAGCAGCCGTGGACACCGCCGCCCGCTTCCGGAAGATCGAGGACACGGTCCGGGCGACCCACGGGAAGCCGGGCGCCGCCTACTGGATCGCGCTCGCCGTCTCGGCCTCGGTCTTCGCCTTCGGCGCCTGGGCCTACTCGCTCATCGTCCGCACCGGGCTGCACTGGACCGGCCTGCGCCGCCCCGGGATGTGGGGCAACCTCATCACCGACTTCGTCTTCTGGGTCGGCATCGCCCACTCCGGGACGCTCATCAGCGCCATCCTCTTCCTCTTCCGGGCCCGGTTCCGCACCGCCGTCTACCGCGTCTCGGAGATGATGACCGTCTTCGCCGTGCTCACCGCCGGCCTCTACCCGGTGCTGCACCTGGGGCGCCCCTGGTTCGCCTACTGGCTCTTCCCCTATCCGAACGAGCGGAGCCTATGGGTGAACTTCCGCTCGCCGCTGATCTGGGACGTCTTCGCGGTCTCCACCTACCTCACCGTCTCCGCCATCTTCCTGGTGGTCGGGATGGCCCCCGACTTCGCCGCCCTCCGCGACCGCGCCGAGGGCTGGCGGCGGAGGCTGTACGCCACCCTGTCCTTCGGCTGGCGCGGCACCGACGAGCAGTGGCGCCACTACACCCGCGCCTACCTCTTCTTCGCCGCCTTCGCCACGCCGCTGGTGGTCTCGGTGCACAGCGTGGTGTCCTGGGACTTCGCGGCGTCGGTGCTGCCGGGCTGGCACTCGACCCTGTTCCCTCCCTACTTCGTGGCCGGCGCCATCCTCTCGGGCGTGGCCATGGTCATCACCATCCTGGTGCCGCTGCGGAAGGCCTTCCACCTCGAGGACCTCATCACCCAGCGCCACGTCGACATGCTGGCCCGCCTGGTGATGCTGACCTCGGCGATCATCACCTACTCGTACGCCACCGAGATCCTGCTCTCGCTTCCGCAGCCGGCCACCGACCCGGAGCGCAGCACCTTCATCTACCGGATGACCGGCCCCTACGCGCCGCTGTTCTGGGCCATGGTGACCTTCAACTGCGTCGGGCCGCTCCTCCTGTACTGGAAGAAGGTCCGCGAGAGCGCGGCGGCGCTGCTCACGGTCTGCGTCGCCGTCAACGTCGGGATGTGGCTGGAGCGCTTCAACATCATCGTCACCTCGCTGGCGCACGACCGGCTGCCCTTCGACTGGCGCGTCTACACGCCCACCTGGGTGGAGTGGGCCATCACCTTCGGCGCCTTCGGCTGGTTCTTCATGCTGTTCCTCATCGGCCTGAAGATCTTCCCCTCGGTCTCCATCTCGGAGATGAAGGAGGAGGCGGCCCACGAGGCGCACCAGGCGGCGCTGGAGGCGGGCCATGCGCACTGAGCCGGGCATCCTCGCCACCTTCGACGAGCCGGCGGCCGCGGCCCGGGCGATCCGCGTGCTCCGCGAGCGGGGCATCCGGGACCTGCACGCCGGGCTCCCGGCTCCCTTCCCGGAGGTGGTCGCCGCGCTGGCGAAGCCCCGCAGCGCCATCGACTACGTCACCCTGCCGGGCGCGCTGCTGGGGCTGGTCCTCGGCGTGCTGTTCCCGGTCCTCACCTCGCTCTCCTGGCCGCTGGTCACCGGCGGCAAGGAGATCGTCTCCCTTCCCGCCTTCGTGGTGATCATCTTCGAGGTGACGGTGCTCTTCGGCTCCATCGCCAACCTGATCGCGGTGACGGTCCGCTCCTTCCTCGGGGGCGGGACCGGGGCGTTTCCCCGGGGCGAGCGCTTCAACGCCGACCGGATCGGGCTCTTCGCCGCGGGCGGGGGGGAGGAGGCCGAGCGCGTCTGCCGCGAGGCCGGAGCCCGGGAGGTGCGCCGTGTCGCCTAGGGCCGCCCTCCTCGCCGCGCTGCTGCTCGGGGCCGCCGGGTGCTCCAACGACTGGCGCACCGACATGTGGTACCAGCCCTCGATCCGCCCGGAGGACGCGCCGCGGCCGCAGCCCGACCGCTCGGTCCCGCTCGGCGCGGTGCCCCACTACGAGAGCCGCGACGACACCGAGGACCTCCGGAACCCGGAGCTCCCCACCGCCGCCTCGCTGGCCCGGGGCCAGCGACTCTTCCTGGCGCGCTGCGCCCCGTGCCACGGGCCGGAGGGGCACGGCGGCGGCCCGGTGTCGAAGTTCTTCCCGCCGGCCCCGGACCTCGCCTACGCCACGGTCCAGGCCCGGAGCGACGGCTTCATCTGGGGCACCATCAGCTACGGGGGCAAGGCCATGCCGCCGGCGCGCGAGGGGCTCACGGTCCGCGACCGCTGGGACCTCGTGAACCACGTCCGGCTCATCCAGGGGAGGGTCCACGCGCCATGACGCTCTCGCTCGACGCCGCCGCCGCGGGGATCGGCCGGCCCCTCTCGCGCCTGGCGGCGGCCGCGGCCGTGGCCGGCGCCGCCGCGCTCGCCGCCGGACTGCTCCTCGGGAGGGCCGGCGCGGCCTTCGCCGCGCTGGACGCCGCCTTCCTGTTCTTCGCCGGGCTCGCCGCCGGCAGCGTCGCGCTGGCCGCCGCGGTGCGCATCGCCCACGGCGGCTGGGCCCGCCCCATCCTGCCCATCGCCCTGGCCGGCGAGGGCTTCTTCGGCCCCTCCCTGGTGCTCCTCGCGGTCCTGGCGCTGGGCGCGCACGCCTTCATCCCGTGGACCAGCGGCGCGGGCGCGGGCCGGGTGGCGGCCCTGTGGGCGCGCCTGCTGGTCCCCAGCGCCGTCCTCTTCGCCCTGGGCTGGCGCTTCGTGGCCCGCGCCCGCAGGCCGGACGCGGACGACGCCCAGGTCCGCGCCGCCGCGGTGATCTACGCCGCCGCCTACGCGGTGTCCCTCTCCTTCTGGGCGTACGACCTGGTGATGGGGCTCGCGGTCGGTCCCCCGGCGACGGTGGTGCCCGCCTACTACTTCGTGGGCGCGTTCCTCTCGGGCTTCGCCTGGGTGGCGCTGGTGGCCGCGATCCGGGACGTCAGCGGGCCCGATCTGCGGCACGACGTCGGCAAGCTGCTCTTCGGCTTCATCGTGGTGTGGACCTACCTCCTCTGGTCGCTCTACCTCCCCACCTGGTACGGGAACATCCCCGAGGAATCCGCGCAGCTCCTGCTGCGCTGGCGGGGGAGCTACCGCCCCCTCACCGAGGCGGTGCTGGTGGCCGTGTTCCTGTGGCCGTTCTGGCTGCTCTTCTCCGAGAAGATGAAGCGGCGGCGGGGAACGCTCGGCGTGGGCGCCGCCGCGGTCCTCCTCGGGCTCGGCGCCGAGCGGTTCCTGCTGGTCCTGCCCTCGCTGCAGCTCCCGGGGGGAACGCTCTCGTTCCTGGTCGGCGGGGGAGTGACCCTGGGCGTGGCGGGGCTCTTCCTGCTGACCGTCGGTGCGCGCATGGGCGCGGCCCGGGGCTGAGGCGCTCGACCGGCCGGGCGCCGGGAGGCGGGAAGGGGGCCGCGGGGGCCACGGTGCCGGTGGCGGGCGGCGCCGGGGGAGGGCGGGGGCGGCGCCGGAGGGGCGCCTGGGCTAGCATGCGGCGGCCCCGGAGGAGCCCGCCCACCTTGCCGACCCATCGCCTCGCCGCCGCCCTCCTCGCCGGGGCCGCCCTCCTCGCCGCCGCCGCGCCGTTCGCCTGCGTCGCGCGGGCCGAGGAGCCCGCCCGGGAGCCGCCCGCGGAGCCGGTCCTGGCCGCGCCGCCGGTCCTGAAGAAGCTGGTGCCGGCCGAGGTGCCTCCGGGGACGGCCTTCCCGGCGGCGGAGGTGACGGTGGTCCTGGAGCTGGACCTCTCGGCGGCCGGGGCGGTCGAGGCGGTGCGGCTGGTGCAGGGCGTGGGGGAGCCCTTCGACGCGGCCGCGATGGCCGCGGCGCGGCGGCTGGAGTTCGAGCCCGGACGGCTCGCCGGGGGCGAGCCGGTGCCGGTGACCATCACCTTCCGCCTCACCATCACCGCCCCGCCGCCCGCGCCGCCGCCACCGCCGCCGCCGGTGCGGCTCTCGGGCCGGCTGCTGGAGCGTGGCACCCGGACGCCGCTCCCCTCCGTCCCGGTGGCGGCGCGGGCCGGCGGCGCGACGCTGGCGCGGGCCACCACCGGCGACGACGGCCGCTTCACCCTGGAGGTGCCGGCGGCCTCGTTCCGGCTGGTGGCGGTGGCGCCGGGCCACGCGCGGCTCGACCTCCCGGTGGAGGCCCGGCCGGGCGAGGAGCGGGACGAGACCTACTACCTGGACGCCGCACCCTCCGAGTACACCGCGGTGGTGGAGGGGGAGCGGATCCGGCGCGAGATCACCCGGCAGGTGATCCCGGCCGAGGAGGTGGCGCAGGTGGCCGGGACCCAGGGCGACACCGTGAAGGCGGTGCTGAACCTGCCCGGGGTGGCGCGCACGCCCTTCATCGGCGGCCAGCTGGTGCTGCGGGGCTCGAGCCCCGGCGACAGCGCCGTGTTCGTCGAGGGGGTGCAGATCCCGCTCATCTACCACTTCGGCGGCGTGCGCAGCACCTTCGCCCCGCGCTTCCTCGAGGCGCTGGAGTTCGTGCCCGGCAACTTCGCCCCCGACTTCGGGCGGCTCACCGGCGGCGTCGTCCAGGTGAAGGTCCGCGATCCGAGGACCGACCTGCTGCGGGGCGAGGCCGACGTGAACCTCTTCGACGCCGGCGTGGCGGTGGAGGGGCCGCTCTCGAAGAACTGGTCCGCCGGCGCCGCCTTCCGCCGCTCCTGGATCGACACCATCCTGCCGGCGGTCCTCCCCAAGGACTCGGCCCTCTCCTTCAGCAGCGCCCCGCGGTTCTACGACTACCAGTTCCTGGCCACCTGGAAGCCGGACGACCGGGACAAGGCCCGGTTCCTCTTCTTCGGCTCGCAGGACAAGCTGGTGGCGCTCTTCAACCGGCCGGCCGGGGACCCGACCATCACCGGCACCCTGCAGGACAAGATGGCGTTCCACGAGCTGCAGGGAGCCTGGAGCCACGTCTTCTCCCCCGCCCTGCGCCACGACGGCTCGCTCGCGCTCGGGCTCCAGGGCTTCGACCTCTCGGTGGGGCCCGACCTGTTCTTCAACCTCCAGTCGCGGCGGGTGGACGGCCGCTCCACCTGGAGCTGGCAGGCGCTCCCCTGGCTCGAGGCCCGCGGGGGCATCGACTTCCAGTACGCCTGGTACGACATCCGCCTGAACGTGCCCCGGCAGCCGCAGGAGGGGACGCCCGGCACGCCGGTGTCCACCCAGCCCCGGGTGGCGACCAGCCAGACCGGCAGCCTGGTGAGCCCGGCCGCCTTCGCCGAGCTGCGCTTCGCGCCCGCCGAGGGGCTCGACCTGCTGCCCTCGCTGCGGGTGGACTGGGCCAGCGCCATCGGCCGCTGGAGCGTCGACCCCCGCTTCCTGGCGCGCTGGCGGGTGCGGCCCGGGACGGTCCTCAAGGCCGCGGCCGGCCTCTACCAGCAGCCGCCCGACCCGGGGGAGAGCGCCCGCGACATCGGCACCCCCGGCCTGTTCCCGCAGCGCAGCGTGCAGCTCTCGGCCGGCGTCGAGCAGGAGCTCCGGGAGGGCGTCCGGCTGGAGGTGACCGGCTTCCACAAGGAGCTGTCGCGCCAGGTGGTGCAGAACCCGGACGCCGTCCTGAACCCCGCGGCGGCGGCCTACCTGAACGAGGGGCGCGGCCGCATCTACGGCGCCGAGCTGCTCCTGCGGGCGCGCTTCGGCGAGCGGCTCTTCGGCTGGCTGGCCTACACCTACCAGCGCTCCTTCCGCACCGACCACCCGGGCGCGGCCGAGCGGCGCTTCGACTTCGACCAGCCCCACATCCTCACCGCCGTCGCCACCTGGAAGGCGAGCGCGCGCTGGAGCTTCGGCGGCCGGTTCCGGCTGGTCTCCGGCAACCCGTACACGCCGGTGACCGGCGCCGTCTACTACGCCCCCACCGACGTCTGGGTCCCGCTCCGCGGGGCGGTGAACACCGACCGGCTCGAGACCTTCCACGCGCTCGACCTGCGCGCCGACCGCACCTGGACCTTCGACCGCTGGCGCCTCTCGGCCTACCTGGACGTGCAGAACGTCACCAACCACGGGAACCAGGAGGGCTGGCAGTACAGGTTCGACTACGGCGACCGGACCAAGCTCACCGGCCTGCCGATCCTGCCCATCTTCGGGCTCAAGGGGGAGTGGTGATGCGCGCCCGGAGCGGAGCGGTGGTCCGGGTGGCGGCGGCGGTCGCCGTCGCCGCGGCGCTGGCCTGCGCGGCCCGCTTCACCCCGCGCTCGGTGATCGAGAACCTGCGGGTGCTGGCGCTGGTGGCGAGCCCGCTGGAGCTCTGGCCCGGCCACTCGTCGGTGACCCTCTCGGCGCGCACCGTGCTCGCCTCCGGGCTGCCGGCCGCCGCCGGGGAGGTCCAGGAGCGGTGGAGCTTCTGCCCCTTCTCCATCGGGGCGTCGGTGGGCTACGCCTGCGCCTCGGCCCTCCCGGCCTGCGACTACCGGTTCCCGCCGGGGGTCGCGCCGACCGGGTTCGACGCCCTGGCGCAGGCGCAGGCCTGCCTCATCGCGCTCGGCGCCTCGGGCGGCCTGCCGCCCACGGTCCCGCCCGACCTGTCGGCGGTGGCGAGGCTCGACCTGGTCTTCCGCCACGCGGTGACCGACGGGACCACGGCCCGGGAGTCGATCCAGGTGGTGCCGCTCTACCGTTCGGCGCCGGCCATCCCCAACCTGCCGCCGGCGATCCAGGAGGTGCGCATCTGCGGCGCTCCCGTGCCGGCGAACGACTTCGGGCCGGCGGTGGACACGGGTTGCACGCTCTCCTCCGGGGCGGACCTGGAGGTCGAGGTGCTCCTCACGCCCGACAGCGCCCAGCCCTACCTCGACGCGTCGGGCGCGCACGTCGAGGCGCCGGTGGTGAGCTTCTACACGACGGCCGGGCGCTTCGACCAGGACCGGGCCAGCGGGCCGGACGCGAAGGTGAAGCTCAGGTACCTGGAGATCTCGCGGGGCGGCGACGCCTGGCTCTACGCGGTGGCCCGCGACCTGCGCGGCGGGGAGACCGTGGCCGGCCCCTGGCGGATCACGGTCGCCGGCCCGTAGCCGACGGCTCGGCGATGCGCACCAGCTGCTTGCCCTGGTTCTCGCCGCGGAAGAGCCGGCGCAGCGCCAGCGGCGCGTTCTCCAGCCCGGTCACCACGTCGACGCGGTCCACCAGCCGCCCGTCGCGCAGCCAGCCGGAGAGCGCCGCGACCGCCTCGGCGGCGCGGGCGTAGTGGTCGAGGACCAGGAAGCCCTCCATCCGGCTGCGCCGGACGAGCAGGTTCAGGTAGTTGCGAGGGCCCGGCGCCAGGGAGGTGTCGCCGTACCGGGAGATGGCGCCGCAGATCACCACCCGGGCGCGCATGGCGAGGTGGTCGAGGGCCGCCTCCAGCGTGGCGCCGCCGACGTTGTCGAAGAACACGTCGAGCCCCTTCGGGCACAGCTCCCCGAGCCGCGCCCCGACGTCCTCGGCCTTGTAGTCGATGGCGGCGTCGAAGCCGAAGGTCGAGGTGAGCAGGCGGCACTTCTCCGCCCCCCCGGCGATGCCGATGGCCCGGCAGCCCTGGATCCTCGCGATCTGGCCGACGGCCGAGCCGGTGGCGCCGGCGGCGCCGGAGACCACCACGGTCTCTCCGGCCTTGGGCCGCCCCACCTCCAGCAGGCCGAAGTAGGCGGTGAGGCCGGTGAGCCCGAGCGCGCTCATCGCCGTCTCCAGCGGGACGCCGGGGAAGACCGGCCCCGGGGCGGTCTCGGTGCCGGGCCGGGCCAGGGCCCACTCCTGCCACCCGAACCGGCCCTGGACGAGGTCCCCGGGCTTCCAGGCGGGGTGGCGCGACGCCACCACCTCGCCGCCGGCGATGGCGCGCATCACCTCGCCGATCTTCACGGCCGGCAGGTAGCTGTCGGCGGCCATCCAGCCGCGCTGGGTGGGGTCGCAGGAGAGCAGGAGGTTGCGCACCAGCACCTCGCCCTCGGCCGGCTCGGGGACCGGCGCCTCCACCAGGCGGAAGTCCTCGGGCGAGACCTCGCCGCGGGGACGGCGGGCGAGCAGCCACTGGCGGTTCACGGCGGTCATGGGAGCTCCGGGGTGGGGGATCAGGCGGCGCGGCCGCGCCGGGGGAGGATCTCGCGGAGCGCGGCGTCGGCGCCGCGCAGCATCTCGACGGTGGTGTCCCAGCCGACGCAGGCGTCGGTCACCGAGCAGCCGTACTTCAGCTGGCGGAGGTCGGCGGGGATGGGCTGGCTGCCGGCCTCGAGGAAGCTCTCGACCATCACCCCCACCACCGAGCGGTTGCCGTCGCGGATCTGGTGCAGCACGTCGCGCAGCACCAGCGGCTGCAGCTCCGGCTTCTTCCAGGAGTTGCCGTGGGAGCAGTCCACCACGATGGCCTGCCGCAGCCCGGACTTCTTCAGCGACTGCTCCGCCAGGGAGACGCTGACGGTGTCGAAGTTGGGCCGGCCGCCGCCGCCCCGCAGCACCAGGTGGCCGTAGCGGTTGCCGCTGGTGCGGACGATGGCCGAGCGGCCGTGGTCGCTGATGCCCAGGAAGGCGTGGGGCCGGGAGGCCGAGAGGATGGCGTTCACGGCGGCGTCGAGGTCGCCGTCGGTCCCGTTCTTGAAGCCGACCGGCGTGGAGAGGCCGGAGGACATCTCGCGGTGGGTCTGCGACTCGGAGGTGCGGGCGCCGATGGCGGTCCAGGCGATGAGGTCGCCCAGGTACTGCGGGGCGATGGGGTCGAGCGCCTCGGTGCCGGTGGGCAGCCCCAGCGCGGTCACGTCCAGCAGGAAGCGCCGGGCCATGACCATGCCCTCGTCGATGCGGAAGGAGTCGTCCATGTGGGGGTCGTTGATGAGCCCCTTCCAGCCCACCGAGGTGCGCGGCTTCTCGAAGTAGACCCGCATCACCACGAAGAGCGTGTCCTTCACCTCGTCGGCCAGCGCGCGGAGGCGGCGCGCGTAGTCCAGCCCCGCGACCGGGTCGTGGATGGAGCAGGGACCCACCACGGCGAAGAGCCGCGGATCGCGGCCGTCGAGGATGGCCTCCAGCGTGCGGCGCGCCTCGACCACGGTCTGGGCGCCGCGGTCGTCGATGGGGAGCCGCCCCTTCACCTCCGCCGGAGAGGGCATCTCCTCGAAGGCGCCGACGTTCAGGTTCTCGGTCTTCTGCATCGTGCGTGGGCTCCGGCTGCGCGTGGCGGGGACAGTTGACATAGCCCATCCCCGCGCGTTGGCAAGCGGAGAGGCGACGCGCCGTCGCCTCGGGCCGCCCGCGGCCTCCCGTCAGCCGAGCCGCTCCAGCAGCAGCTCCCGCACCAGCGCTGCGTCGGCCGCGCCCTGCGCCTGGCGCATGGCCGCGCCCAGGAGCACGCCGAGGAGCTTCCTCTCCCCGGCGCGGTAGCGCGCCACCTCGGGCGCCTGGGCGGCCAGCGCCCGGTCCACCGCCGCGGCCACGGCGCTCCGATCCCCCACGCGCTCCAGCCCCAGCTCCCGCATCCGCGCCTCGGGCTCGCCGCCACGGGCCACCAGCTCGGCGAGCAGCGCCTTGCCGGCGGCCGGCGTGAGGCGGCCCGCGTCCACCAGGGCGACGAAGCGGCCGAAGGCCGCCGCCGGGAGGGGCAGGGAGTCGAGCGGCCGGTCCTTCACGAGCCCGAGGAGGTCGTTCAGGAGCCAGCGGGCCACCGCCCCGGCGCGGCCGTGCGCCGCGGTCGCCTCGCGGTGGTAGGCGGCCAGGACGGGATCCGCGGCGATGCGCTCCTCGTCGGACCGGGAGCGGGGCGCCGGCGCGGCCGGCGGCGCCGGGGCGCGGGGCTTCGCCGGACGCGGCGGCTCGGTCCGGGCGCCGGGGCGGGCCCAGGTGTCCTTCAAGGTGATGGTGCGGTTGAAGACCGGCGCGCCGGGGCGCGAGTCCACCGGATCGGCGAAGAACCAGCCCTGGCGCAGGAACTGGAAGCGATCGCCGGGGCGGGCCTCGGCCAGCGCCGGCTCGACCCGCGCCCCGCGGGCCGGGGTCAGCGAGGCCGGGTTCAGGGCCGAGAGGAGGTCCTCGGCGGCGTCGGGCTGCTCGGCGGCGAAGAGCCGGTCGTAGAGCCGCACCTCGGCCGGGCGCGAGCGCGTGGCGTGCACCCAGTGGAGGGTGCCCGAGACGCGCGGGCGATCGCTCGCGTCGGGCCGGGGCGAGGAGGGGTCGTGGGAGCAGCGCAGCCCGGCCACCTCGCCGGACGGGCCGCGCACCACCTCGTCGCAGCGCAGCCGCCAGGCGCCGGCCAGCCGCACCTCGCGCCCCGGCGCCAGCCGCTTCCAGCCCTGGGGCGGCTCCAGCGCGAAGTCCTCGCGCTCGACGAGCAGCTCGCGGCCGAAGGGGACCTTGCGCCCCCCGCGCTCCGGCGCGGCCGGCCACCAGGGGATCTCGATCTCCTCGACCCGGTCGGCCGGCCAGGTGGTGACGGTCACCGGGAGGGGGTCGAGGACCGCCAGCCCCCGGGGGCAGCGCGCCTCCAGATCCGCGCGGATGGAGAACTCCAGCTTGCCGATGTCCACCACGCTGTTGTTCTTGGCCACGCCGATGCGCTCGGCGAAGTCGCGCAGCGCCTCCGGGGTGAT
>JAJZTO010000038.1 GCA_021848865.1 Myxococcales bacterium | reverse complement strand
GGGCCAGGACGGCCGGATCGGCGGTGGCCTCGAGGACCGCCGGGGCGACGCGCAGCCGCGCGCCGGTCCCCACCAGCACCAGGCCGGCGACGCGGGCCGGGGCGGTGAGCCCCAGCGTCAGGGCGACGGCCCCGCCCATGGAGTGGCCGGCCACCACCGCCGCCGGCACCTCCAGGGCGTCGAGCAGCGCCAGCACCCGGCGCGCGTAGGCGGCCACCGACCGCTCGCCGGGGAGCGGCGACCGGCCGTGGCCCGGCAGATCCAGCGCGAGCACCCGGCGGCCCGGCAGCGCCCGGAGCCCCTCCGGCCAGTGCACCCGCGAGCCCCCGGCGCCGTGCACGAGCAGCAGCGGCGGCCCGGCGGCGCCGGCGGGGCGCGAGTCCTGGTAGGCGATCCCGGCGGCGAGCCCTTCGGTGGCCATGGCCCTTCCCTTCCTCGCGGCCGGGGGCGTGGCTCCCGCCCCGGGTCCGCCGTGCGGAACGGTCCGTTCCGGGGGCGCGCCGTTGCCCGGCGCCCCCCGCTGATTATGGTGAAGCGCGAGGAGAACGCCATGACGGAGAGAGGCCTGCAGGAGGTGGTGACCCCCGTGGCCGTGAGCGACGGCGCCGGGGTCCGGCTCCGGCGCAGCATCGCCACCGAGACGCTCGACCACCTCGATCCCTTCTTCCTCTTCGACCACTTCGGGTCGGAGAACCCCGACGACTACCTGGCCGGGTTCCCCATGCACCCGCACCGCGGCATCGAGACCGTGACCTACATGCTGGACGGGAGCGTGGCCCACCGCGACAGCCTGGGGAACGCCGGCGTCATCGGCACCGGCGACGTCCAGTGGATGACCGCGGGCAGCGGCATCCTCCACGAGGAGATGCCGAAGGCCGGCCCGCGCCGCCTCGACGGCTTCCAGGTCTGGGTGAACCTGCCCGCCCGGCTCAAGATGACCAGGCCCCGCTACCAGGACGTCCCGGCGGCGCGCATCCCCGAGGTGTCCCGCGCCGACGGCGCCCGCATCCGGGTGGTGGCGGGCGAGGTGGACGGCGTCGCCGGCGCGGTGACGGAGATCTTCGCCGGCCCGACCTACCTGGACGTGGCGCTGCCGGCCGGCGGGAGGCTGGAGCAGCCGGTGCCGCGGGGCCACACCGCCCTCCTCTACGTCTACCGGGGCGCGGTGACCGTGGGCGGGGCCGGCCCGTCCCGCGGGGCCGCCGCCGTCCCCTCCCCGCGCCTCGCCGTCCTGGCGGACGGCGACGTGGCGCGCGTCCACGCCGCCGGGGGGCCGGCCCGCTTCCTGCTGCTCTCGGCCCAGCCGCTCCGCGAGCCCTCCGTCCGCTACGGCCCGTTCGTCATGAACACGCGCGAGGAGATCGCCCAGGCGCTCCACGAGCTGCGCGAGGGGACCTTCATCCGGAGGCCCTGAGGCGGACCGGCGCGGCCGGGTCCTGGCGGGGGCCTTCCCCCCGCGCCCCCGCGCGGTAGCATCGGGGCGCCCTCCCCTCCCGCCGAGGAGCCCCATGACCGCGATCCCCGAAGGCCTCCCCCGCCGCATCCTCGACGCCTCGCCCGACGGCGTCCTCGTCTCCGACCGCGACGGGAAGGTCGCCTACTGGAACGCGGCGGCCGAGCGCATCTTCGGCTTCCCGCCCGCCGAGGCGCTGGGCGCCTCGATGGACCTCATCATCCCGGAGCGGCTGCGCGGCCGTCACTGGGACGGCTGGGAGAAGGTGATGAAGACCGGGGTGACCCGCTACGGCCAGGGACAGCTGCTGGCGGTGCCGGCCCTCCACAAGGACGGCCGCCAGCTCTCCATCGAGTTCTCGATCGAGCTGCTCCAGGACGCCGGCGGCCGGATCGAGTGGGTGGTGGCGGTGATCCGGGACGTGACCGAGCGCTTCGCCCGGGACAAGGCCCTTCGCCTCCAGCTCAAGGAGCTGGAGGCGAAGGTCGCCGCCAGGCCCTAGAACCGGTACGAGGCGCCCAGGTCCACCGCGACCTGGGACATGCGGGTCTCGTAGGAGGCGATGGCCTGGCCGCCCATCGCCGGGTAGGCGCCGTTCGACCCCTTCAGCGTCGCCCGCGGCGCGTAGGTGCCGCCGACGTTCACGCCCCAGGCGCCGAGCTCCCAGCCCAGGCCGGCGGTGAAGTGGTGCTCGGCCACCGCCGGGAAGGCGATGTTCTCGAAGGCGCGATCCGGGTCGAGCGGCATCTTGCCGTAGTTGTAGCCGACCCGGACCTTCACCCCGCGCGGCGCCTGGAGCTGGGCGCCGGCCTTCAGGACCAGCTGGTCCTCCCAGTTCATGTTCCAGGGCATGGCGCCGGTGAGCGTGGTGTCGTTGCTGAAGCTGGGCTGGTTCTTCCCGTTGGTCTGGGACCAGCGGATCCACTCGAGGTCCGCGGCGAGCAGCAGCGCGTCCACCGGGCTCCAGGCGGCGCCGAGGGTGGTGACCGCGGGCTGGTCGAACTGGAGCCTGTCGGTGCCGCCCGGGAAGGGCACCGGCCCGAAGGTCGCCGGGTTCACGCCGCCGTGGGCCGGGACGTCGAACTTGAACTCCTGGAAGACGCTCTTGGTCTCGTAGGCCAGGCCCAGGGCCACCGACCGCACCGGACGGAACTTCACGCCGAAGGTGGCGCCGTACCCGTAGGAGCTGGCGGTGTCGTGCGGCTGCTGGCCGAACCCGGCCGCCACGTCCCACTTCATCTGGGCCAGCATGGCGTTGAAGGTCACGCCCACCGACCAGGCGTCGTTGATCTTCCAGCCCAGGCCGGGGGTGAGGCGCGCCTGCAGGTAGGAGGTGTAGGTCGGCCCACCGTAGAGGTTCGACGGGTAGTTCACGCCCATGCCGGCGACGCCGAACAGGCCGATGCCGAGCGCCAGGCTGTCGCCCGCCGGGAAGGCGGCGCCGACGGCGGGGATGAGCGAGCCGCCGCGGCGCGAGTCGATGACCTGGCCGGGCTGCGCCACCACCGCCTGCTCGAAGCCGGGCGGCATGGGCGCCGAGGTGGCCTGGTAGTCCACCGTCGGCTTGAACCAGGAGGCGCCGACGTCCAGCCGGCCGCCGAGCTCGGTCAGGCCGGCGGGGTTGGAGGCCACCGAGCCGGCGTCCAGGGTGGCGCCGACGCCGACGCCGCCCATCGACCCCTGCACCGGCCCGAAGCCGATCATCCGCATCCCGTTGGTGGCGCGCGCCGGGACCGCCGCCGCCAGCACCGCGATCACCGCCGCCAGCCTTGCCGCTCCTCGCATGTGGATCCCCCTCCGTGTTCGACCGTGTTCGACCGCGTTCGAGCTTCCGTGACGCGGGGCGCCCCGCCGCCCCGTGCTTCGCGGAGCGCCCCGGGGCGCCCCGCCACCCCGTCTCCGGCCGGGCGCTACGCCTGGCCCGCCGCCACGAAGATCCAGCGGAGCGCCAGCCCGCCCGCGAGCACGAGCAGGGGCGCCACCGCCGTGACCCGGTAGTGGAACCGGGCCTCCAGCGTCTCCAGCAGCGCCGGCGCCGCCAGCCCGGCGATCACCACCAGCGTCCAGAACTGGGCCGTGTACCGCCCGCCCAGGAGCAGCCCGGCCGCCTCCCGGCTCTCGGCGCCGGCGGTGCCGAGGCCCACCAGCACGAGCAGGAGGATCACCACCTCCAGGCCGATGGCCAGCAGGTCCCAGCGGACCAGGTGGTGCCGCTCCTCGTCCGCCACCGGGAAGAGCAGCATGAAGGCCGCGCCGGTGGAGAGGCCCGAGACCAGGAAGAGCGGCCCGAGCAGCGCCGAGCTCCAGAGGGCGCGCGCCCCCAGGGTCGAGAGCAGGATGCCGGTGTAGACGCCCAGCGCCGCCCCGGTCCCGAGGTGCGCCCAGGCCAGCCGGCGGCCCAGCCCCTGGCCCCAGGCCCGGGCCCGGAGCGCCAGCGCGGCCAGGCCGACCCGGCGCAGCGGCCCGACGGCCCGGTCCAGCTGGGCGTCGTCGAGGGCGGCCAGGCCGAAGAGCAGCGCCACCGGGTAGACCACCACCAGGATCCAGGCGCCCCAGCTCATCGGCGAGGTCCAGCGCAGCGCCAGGTAGAAGCGCCAGACGTAGGGCTTGTGGGCCAGGTCGAGGAACAGCGCCAGCATCCCCAGCGAGACCAGCACCGGGGCCGCGAAGGCCAGCCCGCGGGCCGCGGGCGAGCGCTCCGGCCGCCGGAGCGCCAGGAGCGAGGAGAGGATCATCAACCCCGCGGCCATGCCGCCGAGGAAGAGGTAGACCGGGATCTCCCAGCCCCAGACGTGGAGGACCGGGTCGATCTGGTTCGAGTGGCGTGCGATGTCGATCTCGGGCATGTCGTGTCCCCGGAGGCGCGGGCTACCCGCCGCAGCCTCCGCCTAACTTCTTCCGCGGCGCGGGCGCGTCGCCGCTCGGCATGGGCGGCGGCGGCGCCGCCTTCACGCCGGTCATGGCCGCGGCGATCCCCGCCCGCAGCCGCCAGGTGTCCAGCTCCCGCGGCGAGGCCCCGGCGGCGGGCGGCGGGGGCGCCTCCAGCGCGAAGGCCTTCCAGGCGGGGAAGCCGCCGTCGAGCAGCGCGACCTTGCCCGGGTAGGCGGCCGCCGCCGCCGGCGGCGAGGCCAGGCCGGCGCCGCCGACCAGCACGATCTCGCGCGCCGGGTTGGCGTCGGCGAGGCGGAGCTTCCCGAGCTGGTCGGCCGGCACGCACTCGGCGCCCGGGACGCGGCTCGCCGCGCAGTCGGCCAGGGGCCGCAGGTCGAGGACCCGCACCTTCCAGGGCTCGTCGAGGACGCGGCGGGCCAGCTCCAGGGGGGTGAGGCGCGGCGGGCCCGCCGGGACGGCGGCGCTCCCGGTCGGCAGGGCCGCCGCCGCCAGCGCGAAGAGGGCCGTGGCCGTGAAGCCGGCGAGGACGGCGCGACGGGCCGGCGTGGCCGGTGCCGTGGCGCCCGGCGCGGGCTTCGCCAGGATCTTCTCGATCCGGTCGGCGCCGAGGAAGGCCGCCACCGCCATGGCGGTGACGGCCAGGGCCACGATGGCCGGCCCGGCCCGGGGGCCGAGGTGCAGCAGGTCGGGGAGGTAGACGTGGCCCAGGTCGCTCGCGTTCTGGAGCCGGGAGACGGCCGGGAGGTGCTCGATCCCGGTCCAGATCACCTGGCCGGCGACGACGCCCACCACCGTCATCAGCCCGTCGATCTTCCCCGAGGCCATGGCCACCATCGAGGTCCCGGGGCAGTAGCCCGAGACGATGAAGCCGACGCCCAGGGCGAAGCCGCCCGCGATCATGGGCCAGAGGTAGGTGGCGCTGGTGGCGTTGTCGGCCACCGCGCGCAGGTCCACCAGCCCCAGGCCGGAGAGGAGCACCATGCCGAGCATGGCGGTGACGATGGCGCCGAACATGACCTTGAGGACGGTCATGTCGGTCCCGTAGAACTGCGCCGCGAGCTTCTGCGCCCGGCCGAAGCCGGCCCGCTCGAGGACGAAGCCGAACCCGAAGCCGATGGCGACGCCGGCGATCAGCCCCAGCTCGCGGCTCTCCGCGGTGAGCGACCAGAACGGGAAGGTCATCGCAGCTGCCTCCTCACGAACCAGGCGAAGGCGTAGCCCCCGCCGAAGACCGAGAACATGAAGGCCCAGCTCCCCACGCTGAGCAGGGCGCCGCCGCTCAAGGCCTGGCCCGAGGTGCAGCCGCGCGACACCCGCGCCGCCGCTCCCATGATCAAGCCGCCGAGGAGCGCCAGGGCGAGCCGCCTCGCCCGGGGGAAGGCCGGGGCCTTGAGCACCTCCCACTTCAGCCGGCCGGAGGTGTAGGCGCCGACGAAGCCGCCCAGCACCACGCCGAGGATCTCGAAGCTCAGCCAGAAGTCGAAGGGGTGGCCGCCGGCCCAGGCGTGGACCAGCCCGGGGGACTTCTCCACCACCCCCGGCGCGACCACGCCGAGGGCGGCGACCCCGAGGCGCAGCGACGCGCCCGAGGCCCCCAGGCCGTTGCCCATGACCAGGTAGCTCGCCAGCAGCACCAGCCCCAGCGCCACGCCGGCGAGGTAGGGGTTCCAGAACCTGTCGGGATTGCGTTCCATGGCTGCTCCCTAGGTGAGGAAGAAGAGGTTGGGCCGGTTGCCGGTCTCGGGCTTCAGCACCTTGTTCCGGCGCGAGTGGACCAGCTTCACCACGGCGCTCTCGGGGTCGGCCAGGTCGCCGAAGGTGAGCGAGCGGGTCGGGCAGGTCTCGACGCAGGCCGGCTGCTTCCCCTGCTGGACCCGGTGCAGGCAGAAGGTGCACTTGTCCACGTAGCCGTCGGCGTGGACGTACCGGGCCCCGTAGGCGCAGGAGGCGATGCAGGCCTTGCAGCCGGTGCACTTGGCGCGGTTCACCATCACCACGCCGCCCTCGGCGACGTGCGAGGCGCCGGTGGGGCAGGCCGCCACGCAGGGGGCGTCGGAGCAGTGGTTGCACCGCTCGGAGCGGATCTCCATGGAGAGGCCGGGGAACCGGCCGGTGGTCTCCTGGACGATCCAGTCGCGGAACCCGCCGCTGGGCAGGCGGTTCTCGGTCTTGCAGGCGATGACGCAGGCGCTGCAGCCGACGCAGCGCCGGGTGTCCACCGCCATGGCGTAGCGCTTCTTCATGCGGACCTCTCGGCGGGCTCGAGGCGGACGAAGTTCACGTTCATGCCGGTCCCGCCCATGATCGGATCGACCTTGTAGCGGGTGGTGAGGGCGCTGGTGGAGGCGCCGCGGCCGCGGGCGTACCCGAGCCCCCGCGCGGTGTGGCCCCAGCCGTGGACCAGGTAGACGCAGTCGCCGCGGATGCGCTCGGTCACCTTGGCGCGCACCGGGCCGCTCCGCGCGCCGTCCTGGTTCACCAGCATCACCCGGTCGCCGTCCTTCACCGGCGTGGGCAGGGCCCGGGCGGCGTCGGCGTTGATCCACACCTCGTTCTCCGGGTACGGCTCGGCCAGCAGCCGGTTGTTGGTGGTGCGGCCGAAGGTGTGGGTCGGCGCCCGCCCCATCAGCAGCCGGAAGCTGCCGGGCGGGCCCTCCTCGGGCGGGTAGAAGCTGGGGAGCGGGTCGAAGCCCAGCTTCGCCAGCTCGGCGCTGTGCAGCTGGATCTTCCCGCTCTCGGTGGAGATGGGAGGCGGCGCCCCCTCCTCCTCGCAGGTGGCGATGCGCTTGCCGGCGAGCACCCCCTTGCGGCGCAGCTCGGCGGCGTCGAGGTTGGACGCCCGCAGCCGGGTCTCCACGAACTCCCGCGCGTCCCGCCAGGGGAAGTGCTCGCCCAGCCCGACCGCCTTGCCCAGCTCCTTGGCGATCCACCAGCCGGGCCGGGAGTCGTACATGGGCTCGACCGCCGCCTGGCGGATGGCGACGAAGGGCGTCTTCCAGCGCGGCGCCGCCAGGTCGTCGTCCCGCTCCAGGTAGGTGGCCTCGGGCAGCACCACGTCGGCCCAGCCGCAGATCTCCGCCGGCAGCACGTCGATGGCCACCAGGAAGTCCAGCCCCTGGATGGCCTTGACGGTCTCCTGCGGCGCCGGCAGCGACTGGATGAGGTTGGTGCCGTAGACGATCCAGGCCTTCATGTCGTACATCGCGAAGCCCGGCTTGGTGGCGTCGCAGAGGCCCGAGGCCAGGACCTCGTCGGCCACCGGGAAGCCGCCCTGCTTCGGCTTGTCCGCCGCCGGCCGGACGGTCCCGGACGGCCCCTTCACCGGGTAGCCGGCGAGCGGCATCGCGCCGGTGGAGAGGAAGCCGCCGCGCCGGCCCCAGCTCCCCAGCAGCGCCGCCAGGATGGCCATGGCCCGCGCCCGCTGGGTGTCGTCGCCGGTCCAGGTGGTGTGGCGCCCCGGGTGGACCAGCGAGGCCGGCCGTGCCGCGGCGATGAAGCGGGCCGACTCCCGGATCAGCTCGGGCCGCACCCCGGTGAGCGGCCAGGCCCACTCCGGCGTCTTCCCGGCGACGTGGGCCTTCAGCTCCTCGAGGCCGGTGGCGTGCTTCGCCAGGTACTCGGCGTCGTAGCGCTTCTCCTCGAGGATGACGTTCATCCAGGCGAGCAGCAGGGCCACGTCGGTGCCCGGCTTGACCGGCAGCCAGTAGCGGGCCTTCCCCGCCGCCACCGAGAAGCGCGGGTCCACCACCACCAGCTGCGCCCCCTTGCCGATGGCGTCGGCCAGCTCCTGCACCTGGGTGTTGTGCATGTTCTCGCCCAGGTGGCTGCCGATGAGGGTGATGACCCGGGCGTTCTCGAGGTCGATCGGCTCGGGCGAGCCCAGCGGCGCGCCGTAGGTCAGCGTGTAGCCGGCCTCGCGCGGCCCGCGGCACTGGGCGTAGGAGGGGGCGCCGATGTTGGGCGAGCCCCACACCTTCATGAACCACTTGAACCAGCTGCCGCCGAAGCCGTGGGTGAAGAGGGCCACCGCCTCGGGGCCGTGCCGCGCCTTCACCCGCAGCAACCCCTCGCCCACCTTGTTGAGGGCGGCGTCCCAGCTCACCTCCTGGAAGACGTCCTCGCCCCGCTTCGAGGCGCGGACCAGGGGCCGCTTGAGCCGGTCGGGGTCGTAGAGCAGGCCGGTGGCGCCGGCGCCGCGCGGGCAGAGCCTGCCGCGGGACAGCGGGTGGTCGGGGTTGCCGGTGATCTTGGTGACCCGGCCGTCCTTCACGTGGGCGAGCTGCCCGCAGTTCCAGAAGCACAGCTCGCAGAAGGTGGCGACCACGCGGTCGCCCTCGGTGCCGGGGTCCTCCACCGGGTCCCCGTCGAGCCCCCACCAGCGGGTGGTGAGGCCCGACCCGACGGCCGCGACGCCGGCCCCGGCGGCCCCGATCTGGATGAACTTGCGGCGCGTGATCGCGTCCATCGTTCTCCGCTCCTCCGAGGCGCTAGCGCCCCTCGCACTTCTCCATGCAGCTGACCAGGCTCCGCAGCTGCGGCTCGGCCAGGCGGTAGTAGGCGAAGCCGTCCCGCCGGGTGGCGGCGACGAGATCGTGCAGGCGCAGGATCCGCAGCTGCTGCGACACGATGGCCTGCGGCACGCCCAGGCGCTCCGCCAGGGCGTTCACGTGCTGATCGCCGAGGCAGAGGATGGCGACGATGCGTACGCGCAACGGGTGCGCCACCGCCTTCAGCAGCTCGGCGATGCGCGCCGCCTTCGCGTCGTCCCGGACCAGCGCCGAGCCGGCCGGTCTCTCGTGGCGAAGCGTGGGTCGTGCGGCCATCGGTCTCCCTGACGCCGCATCGCGACGTCGCTATATCGCGGCGTCGCCATACGCAAGGCATGTGCCGCCGCGCGGCGGCGGCGATCCGGGACCTTGCGTCCGCGGGACGCGGTCCGGATGGGGGACCACACGCAGGGTTGCGCATTCTTCCTCATGCGCGCCGGCGCGCGGGTCGGCTCCAACCCGGCGTCGGCGCGACGAACTGGCGCAGGCGGGGACTCCGGCGGGATGGACACGGCCCGCGGGTGAAGGCGCAGATTGCGCGCCAGGCGCGAATCCCGCGGCGCCGCCGTGGCTCAGAGAGTGAGGAGGGCCCCACCGTGCCCGCATCCCAGACCGCCGCCGTCCCCGAAGCGCCCCGAGCGGGAACGCCGCCGCTCTGGCGCCGGCTCGCCCGCTCCCGGCTCCGCCTGCCGCTGGCCGTCGCCGCCGGCGCCGCCGCGGGCGCCGCCTACTCGTACTTCATCGGCTGCCGGACGGGCACCTGCCCCATCACCTCGAACGTCTGGATCTCCTCGCTGTACGGCGCCTTCGTCGGGGGCCTCGTCGGGTGGCCGCCCCGCGCCGAGGCGGCCGTCCGGGCCGCTCCGCCCCGGGATCCCGTCCACCCCGGCCGGTGACGCGCGCGGGCGCCCCGGACGGTCCGGGGCGCGCCACGGACGGATCGCCGCAGGCCCCACGCTGGCCGAACCTCCGGCGCGGCCGGCGACCTCTCACCGGGTGGACCCCCGGGAGGACCCATGACCACGCCAGCTCGCGCCGCCTTCGCCGCCGGACTCGCCGCGCTCGCCCTCGCCGTCCCGTTCCCCGCCTTCGCCGGGGAGGAGGCCGCCGTCGTGAAGGGGAAAGGGGCGGCCTCCGCCGCGAAGGGCGCGGTCGCGCTGCCGAGGGGCTTCCGCTCCTGGACCCACGTCCGCTCGATGGTCGTCACCGATCCGGAGGAGGGCATGTACGGCTTCCACGACGTCTACGCGAACCGGGCGGCGCTCCGGGGGCTCCGCGCCCGGCCCGGCCGCACGGCCTATCCCGACGGCGCCCAGTTCGTGGTCTCGATCTTCGAGGTGAAGCAGGAGAAGGGGCTGGTCGTCGCCGGCGCCAAGCAGCGCGACGTGGTGCAGCTGAAGGACCGGCGCGCCAAGGAGACGGGCGGCTGGCGCTTCGCCTCGTTCGACCCCGCCGGCAAGCCCGTCGCCATCGACCCGGCCACCTGCTGGGGCTGCCACGCCCAGGCGAGCGGCACCGACCACGTCTTCACGCGCTACACCGAGTAGCGCCGCCGGCGGGGGGCCCGCGGCCGATCAGGCCAGGAGCTTCTTCTTCAGCTTGCCCTGGACCTTCTTGGCGGCGTCGCAGTCCTCGCAGGGCGCGTCGGGCTTCTTCGCGTGCACCTTGCAGGTGGCGAGGCAGTTGTCGAGCGACTGCACCAGGATCCGGAGCTCCTTCGGCGACAGCGCGACGTCGGTCATGTGCGCCTCTCCTCCGAGCGGGTCGGGGCCATTATCGGCCCCGCCCCGGCGGAGGTCACCCGGTTTCGCGGCCGTGCACCCCGCCGGGCCCCGGGGGTGCGCGCCGGCGCCGCGGCCCCCGGTCAGGCGGGCCGGTGGTCCTTCAGGTACTTCTGGGCCGCGAGCGCGGCGATGGTGCCGTCGGCCACCGCGGTGGTGATCTGGCGGAACCGCTTGGAGCGCAGGTCGCCCGCCACGTAGAGGCCCGGGGTGGGCGTGGACATGTCCTCGGCCGTCTCCACGTAGCCCCACGGGTTCAGCGGGACGATGTCCTTCACCAGGTCGGCGCGCGGGACGTAGCCGACGAAGACGAAGACGCCGTCGGTCTTCAGGACCTGCGACTGGTGGGTCTTCACGTTCTCGATGCGCAGGGCGTCGAGCCCCTTCTCGCCGAGGAACTCCCGCGGCTCCGAGTCCCAGATCACCTTGATCTTGGGGTTCTTCAGCGCCTCCTCCACCGTCGCCGCCTCGGCCTGGAAGTGATCGAACTGGTGGACGATGGTGACGCTGCGGGCGAACTGGGTGAGGAACAGCGACTCCTCGACCGCCGAGTTGCCGCCGCCGACGACGTGGATGTCCTTGTCCTCGAAGTAGGCGCCGTCGCAGGTGGCGCAGTAGCTGATGCCGCGCCCCTTGAACCTCGACTCCCCCGGCACGCCGAGGTCGCGCGGCCTGGCGCCGGTGGCGACGATCACCGCCGGGGCCTCGACCTGCTCCTCCTCGTCCAGCTCGATCCGCTTGGTGGCGCCCGCCAGCTCGTGGCCGGTGATCTCCACCGCCCGCCGGATCCTGGCGCCGAAGCGCTCCGCCTGCAGGGCGAAGGCCTTGGCCAGGTCGGCGCCCTTCACGTCCTCGGGGAAGCCGGGGTAGTTGGACACCTTGTGCGTGGTCTTCACCTGGCCTCCCGGGACGCTCTCGTCGAGCACCAGGGTCTTCAGGCGCGCCCGCGCCGCGTAGATGGCGGCGCTGAGGCCCGCCGGGCCGGCGCCCACCACGATGAGGTCGTATCGCTCCGCCATGGTCGTCCTCCCGGGATCGCCGGCGCCGGTCACGACAGCATCGACTCGACCTGCGCCTTGATGGCGGTCCGCTTGATGTCCTCGCCGCCGAGCCGCTCCCCGACCTCCTGGCCCGCCTTGAAGAAGATCAGCGTCGGGCTGCCGGTGACGCCCAGCCTGGTCGCCAGGTCGCGGTTCCCCTGCCGGAAGATCTTCAGGAAGCGGGCCCGGCCGGCGAACTGGTCGGCCACCGCCTCGAACTTGGGGGCCAGCGCCTCGCAGGGCGGGCACTCGGTCGAGAAGAAGTCGAGGACCACCGGCTCGGCGGCCGCGAGCACCTCCCGCTCGTAGTCGGCCTGGGTGATCTCCTTCACGTTCGCGCTCATCGTCGTCTCCCCTCCGGAATGTCGGTTCGCTTGCTGAGAGCCTGCGCCGCCGGAGAGGAGTCGCGCGCGGCTTCGTGCCGCGGCGACGTGGTGACGGGGGGCCGGGAGCCGCGCCTGCCGCGGACGCCTCGTGCACGAGGCCCCCCATGTAAAGAGGGCCGCCTCGCGGCGGCCCTCGGTGCTTCTCACGACCAGCTCGCGCTAGTCGTGGCAGCCCGACACCAGCCGGGAGGCCTTGGCGCAACACTGGGCGACCTTCTCGGTCGCGCAGCAGGACTGC
>JAJZTO010000037.1 GCA_021848865.1 Myxococcales bacterium | reverse complement strand
CGTGGAGGTCGAGGTCTCCGGCTGGTTCCCGGGCTTCCACGTGGTGGGGCTCGCCGCCGCGGCGGTGAGGGAGGCCACGGTCCGGGTGGCCTCGGCGGTGCGCCACACCGTCCCCGACGTGAAGGTGGCCGACCGGCGCATCACCGTCAACCTGGCGCCGGCCGACCTGCGCAAGGAGGGGAGCGGCTTCGACCTCCCCATCGCCCTGGCGCTGCTCGGGGCCCTGGGCGAGCTCCCCACCGCTCCGCTCCAGGGGCTGCACGTCACCGGGGAGATCTCGCTCTCGGGCGAGGTGAAGCCGGTGCGCGGCGTCCTCCCCCAGGCGCTGGAGGCGCGGCGGGCCGGGGCGCGCGGGCTGGTGGTCCCGGAGGCCAACGCCCGGGAGGCGGCCATCGTCGAGGGGCTGGCGGTCCACCCGGTGCGCCACCTCGGGGAGCTGGCGGCCTGGCTCCGGGGCGCGGGCGAGCTGCCGGCGCGCGCCCCGGAGGCGATGGAGCCGCCGCCCGACGGCGGGCTGGACCTCGCCGACGTGGCGGGGCAGGAGCAGGCGAAGCGCGCCCTGGAGATCGCCGCCGCCGGCGCCCACAACCTCCTCTTCCTGGGGCCGCCCGGCAGCGGCAAGACCATGCTGGCCCGCCGCCTGCCGGGCATCCTGCCGCCGCTCGCCTTCGACGAGGCCATCGAGGCCACGGTGGTCCACAGCGTCGCCGGGCTGACCCGGGGGCGCGGGCTGCTCGCCGAGCGCCCCTTCCGCGCGCCGCACCACTCCGTCTCCGACGCCGGGATGGTCGGCGGCTCGAGCCTCCCGCGGCCCGGGGAGGCGTCGCTCGCCCACCACGGCGTCCTCTTCCTCGACGAGCTGCCGGAGTTCCGGCGCCACGTCCTCGACGCCCTGCGCCAGCCGGTCGAGGACGGCGAGGTCTGCCTGGTGCGGGCGGCCCGGGCGGTGACCTACCCGGCGCGCTTCATGCTGGTGGCCGCCATGAACCCCTGCCCCTGCGGCCACCTCGGCGACGCCCGGCGGGCCTGCCGCTGCACCGTCCACGAGCAGCTCCGCTACCGGCGCCGCGTCTCCGGACCGCTCCTCGACCGGCTCGACCTGCACGTGGACGTCCCGGCGGTGCCCTGGTCGGCGCTGCCGGCAGCCGGGCAGGGGGAGCGCAGCGCGGCGGTGCGCGAGCGGGTGGCGCGGGCCCGCGAGCTCCAGGCCGCGCGGGCCGGGCCCAGGGGCCCGCGGGTCAACGCCCGGCTCAAGGGGGCGGCGCTGCGGCGCGGCTGCGCCCTGGACGACCGGGGGCGGGCGCTCCTCCTCCGGGCGGTGGAGCGGCTCGGCCTGTCGGCCCGCGGGCACGACCGGATCCTGCGGGTGGCCCGCACCATCGCCGATCTCGAGGGGCGCGACGCCATCGCCCCCCACCACCTGGCCGAGGCGGTCCAGTACCGCGCCCTCGACCGGGAGCCGGCCGCTTGAACCCGTGGACGCCCCAGGGCGAGGAGGAAGGATGAGCAGGCTCGGCGAGAAGATGAAGGCGCTGCTGAACGCGGTCGGCGCCATCGAGAAGCAGTTCGGCAAGGGCAGCATCATGCGGCTGGGCGAGGGCGAGGAGGTGCCGCGCGTGGCGGTCATCCCCTCCGGGTCGGTGGGCCTGGACCTGGCGCTGGGGGTCGGCGGCTACCCGCGCGGCCGGGTGGTGGAGGTGTTCGGCCCGGAGTCCTCCGGGAAGACCACCCTGGCGCTGCACGCCATCGCCGAGGCCCAGCGCCAGGGCGGGGTGGCGGCCTTCATCGACGCCGAGCACGCCCTGGACGTCGGCTACGCCCGGCGCCTGGGGGTGAACCTGGCCGACCTGCTGGTGTCGCAGCCCGACACCGGGGAGCAGGCGCTGGAGATCGCCGAGCAGCTGGTCCGCTCCGGCGCGGTGGACCTCATCGTGGTCGACTCGGTGGCGGCGCTGGTGCCGCGGGCCGAGATCGAGGGGGAGATGGGGGACGCGCACATGGGCGTCCAGGCCCGCCTGATGAGCCAGGCGCTGCGCAAGCTCACCGCCGTGGTCTCGCGCAACCAGTCCACCGTCATCTTCATCAACCAGATCCGGATGAAGATCGGCGTGGTCTTCGGAAACCCGGAGACCACCACCGGCGGTCACGCCCTGAAGTTCTACGCCACGGTGCGGCTCGACATCCGGCGCATCGGGCAGCTGAAGGAGGGGGAGCAGGTGGTGGGCAGCCGGACCCGGGTGAAGGTGGTGAAGAACAAGGTGGCGCCGCCCTTCCGCGAGGCCGAGTTCGACGTGCGCTACGGCCTGGGGGTGGACCGGGCGGCCGAGGCGGTGGACCTGGGGGCGGAGCGCGGCCTGGTCGAGAAGTCGGGGGCGTGGTTCTCGCTCGGCGGCGAGCGCATCGGCCAGGGCCGCGAGAAGGCGGCCGAGTGGCTGCGCCAGAACCCCGCGGCGCTGGAGGCGCTGGTGCGGCGGCTCGCCCCGCCGCCGCCCGAGGCCGGGACCGCGCCCGCGAGCCCCGCGGCCGCCTAGAAGAAGGCCCAGCGCAGCGTGACGTTGGTCACCCAGCGGACGCCGTCGGCCAGCGCCGGCGTCCGCGCCCCGCCGACGTCGAAGGGGTGGCCGAAGTGGACCCGCAGGATCAGCGGGCCCAGCAGGGCGTTCACGCCGAGCACGCCGGTGAGGGTGCGGGAGGACCACAGGCCGGGGACGGTGACGAGGCCGCAGGCGCCGCCGGCGGCGCAGGCGAGCTCCCGCCGGTCCCCGAGGTGGTTGGCGACGCCGCCGAAGTCGGCGGCCACCACTCCCTCCAGGTAGTCGAAGACGTAGAGCCGGAGCACCGGGGCGAGCGGGAACTGCAGCTCGGCGTTGGCGACGTAGTAGTGCAGCCCCACCAGGTAGCCGGTGTCGAGCGGGTAGAAGCCGCGCAGGTTGTCGGCCGAGGTGAGCCACCAGGCGCGGGCCCAGTGCAGCCCGCGCGCGTCGGGGGCGAAGCTGGTGCCCGCGGCGGCGCGGAGCATGAGGTTGGAGCGGCCGAGCAGGTGGAACCAGTGGGCCGCGTCGAGCCGGGCGAAGCCGTGGACCGCGCTCCGGGTGGGGATCCAGCCCCCGCCCAGCTCCAGGAGCAGCGAGGAGCCGCCGACCGGGCCGGTGTAGGGGTCGAGCAGGGTGGTGTCGTAGCCGTACCGGACCGTGGGCCCGAGCGAGGCGTTGAGGCCGCCGTTGGCGGCGAGCCAGTCGGCGGTGGAGCCCACGGCCGTGGAGGCGGTGGCCAGGCCTCCGCAGCTGGAGGGACTGGCCACCGAGTAGTCGGTGAGGCAGTAGCGCTGCACCGCCCCCGCCTCGACCTGGAGCTCCAGGCGCTGGTAGCGGTCGAGCGGGAGGCGCACCGCCCCGAGCAGGCCGGCGTCGCGCTGGAAGAAGCCGAGGTCGGGGTCGAGCCGGTCGATCTGCGGGTTGACGAAGTGGTAGGCGCCCAGCACCCAGCTCGCCCGGTCCCGCCGGTCCTCGTACAGCACCAGCGCCTGCGTGTAGTCGAACGAGCCGTACACGGCCAGGTCCAGGTAGACCGTCCGGTCGCGCAGGACGTCGGAGAAGAGCAGCGCGGCGCGGCCGGCCACCGCGCCGGCCCCGCCTCCGCCGTAGACGATGCCGGCGTCGGGGTGCCAGTTGCCCCAGCGGAAGGCCTGGTAGGGCGGCGTCGGGTCGGGGATGGCCTCGCGGGGGAGGGGGCGCGGCGGGCCGGACGCCGGGGCCACCGGGACCGGCGGCTCGTCGAGCCAGGCCATCCGGGGAAGCTCCACCAGCCGGAAGCGGCCCCTGTAGAAGGTGGAGGCGTAGAGGCCGCGGCCGGCGGGGGCGGGCACCGGCGCGGCGAGTCCGGTGGCGAAGTCGGAGAGGCGCCGGACGCGGCCGTCCGCCAGCAGGTAGAGGTCCGGCTTCCCGGCGGCGTCGGAGGAGAAGAGCACCGAGCCGTCGGCCCGGGGGAAGGGGTGGCGGTCGTTCCCGGGGCCGGTGGTGAGGCGCGTCTCCTCGCCGCTCGCCGGGTCGATGCGGAAGAGGCTGGTCCGGCCCCGCTCGGTGGCGTCGGAGGCGCAGAGGATGCCGCCGGCCCCCCAGGCCAGGTCGCGCTCCGCGTACGGGTCGTCGGTGAGCTGCCGGGCGGTCCCGCCCTCCGCCGGCATCACGTAGACGTCGCGCTGGCCGCGCTCGGTGAGCCCCACGAAGGCGAGGTGGGTCCCGTGGGGCGAGAAGACCGGGTCGGAGATCTCCAGGAAGCGCAGGCCGTCCGGGGGGCGGACCACCAGCCGGCGCCGCGCCTCCAGCTCGATCCGCGGCGGCTTGCCCTCGCGGGGCGGCTCGTGGCGGAAGGGGACCAGGGTGAGGCTGTCGCCGGGCCCGTCCTGCGCCGCGAAGAGCAGCTTCCCGTCGGCGAGCGCCAGGATCCGCTGCTCGACGGGGTGGAGCGACTCGGTGCCGGGAACGCCGTCGGTCGCCACCTCCACCGCCCCGCGCGGCCAGCGGACGTCGGCGAGGTAGAGCCGGGCGCGCCCCTCCTCCCGGTCCAGCCCGCGGTAGAGGACCAGCCAGCCGTCCGCCGAGGCGACGAAGGCCTCGGGCTCGTCCGGGAGGTCGGCGTGGTCCCGCAGCCGCGGCAGGTCCTGGCGCGCCCGCAGGTAGTCCGGGTAGGTGCGCTGCCGGAGCCAGGCGCGCCAGCGGACGTCCACCTCCTCGGCCGGCTCGTCGAGGACCCGGCGCACCAGCGCCGCGAACCCCCGGTCCTCCTCGCCGCCGGAGGCGCCGCCGGGCCGCCAGGCCTCCTCCAGGAAGGCCTGGATCCGCTCCTCCCCGTAGACCTCGGCGATGAAGGCCACCCGCGCCTGGCCGAGCTTGTAGGTGGGGACGTAGCCGCGGATCCGGTCCTCCAGGAAGGGGAGGACCTGGTAGTGGCGGGCGGGGTCGGGGTTCCAGACCAGGTCGCGCAGGTAGCCGTCGGTCTCCGGGTCCAGGCCGCCCTTCGCGTAGTACTCGGCGATGCCCTCGACGAACCAGAGCGGCAGCCGCTCGCCGATGGAGAGCTGGTCCGCCCCGGCGACGTCGAGCAGCTTCTGGATGGTGAACTGGTGCACCAGCTCGTGGGTGGAGACCTCGACGAACTTCTCGTGGTCGCCGAAGTAGGGGAGGGACATCTTGAGGTCCTGGGGGGAGGTGACGCCCAGGACCGACTCGCCCACCTGGAAGACGTTGGTGCTCTCGAACTCCCGCTGCGACCCGTAGAGGATGTAGGGGATGCGCCGGGTGGGCGTGTAGTGGAAGCGCTTCACCAGCGCGAGGTAGGCGGCGCGGATGGCGGGGAGCGCCCGCTCGGCGCTCGCCTTCTCCCGCTGGTAGTAGTAGAGCCGCAGCCCGCCCTTGCCGCCCGAGGGCGAGGGGAGGTCGAGCTGGCGCCACGCGAAGTCGTACCAGCTCACCTGGTTCTGGCCGGGGCGCTCCGGGAGGACGAAGGTCTGCGGCAGGAGCGGGCGGCGCGCCCGGGCCCGGTCCATCTCGCGCAGCGCCTCGCCGACGTCGGGCGGCTGGAGCGCCAGCCCCAGCGCCGCCGCGGCGGCCGGCGCCGCCAGCGCCAGGCCGGCGATCAGTCGCCGGCCACGGGCCACGCGCCGTCCTCCAGCACCAGCACGTACCGTCCCGGCTCCCGCTCCTCCAGCAGCTGGCCCAGCGCGGCGTGGGCGGCGCGCTGGAAGCGGGCGGCGTGGCCGCCGTGGGCCCGGCAGCGGAGCACGCCGTCGGCGCCGATCCGCAGCGTGGCCGGGTCCAGCGGCTCGACCGTCCCGTCGGTGAGGTGGAGCCGCGGCCGGCCGGCCTCGACGGTGACGCCGCGCACGCCGTAGGGCGCGTCGTCCACCCGGACGTACCCCTCCTCGCGCCCGATCCGCACGCGGTAGCGGCCGTCGCCGCCCCGCCCGAGGGAGCGCCAGAGGACCTCCAGGGTGCGGGCGTGGGTGATGAGCCCGCCGCGGTGGCGGAAGCGCCCCTCGGCGTCGATGGAGAGGCCGCTCTGCTCCCGCAGCAGCTCGAGCGGATCGGGGACCGGGCTCGAGGGCATGGCCCGAGCATACGACGGGCTCCGGCGGGGAGCGCGGTCCTTCGGGGCACGCCGCGGGGCCGGGCCGCCCCCGGGGGGCGGCGCGCCGGTCAGCGCAGCGCCAGCCGGAGCCGGTTCAGGGCGTCGTAGGCGCCGGTCCGGCGCACCCGGTCGCGATCGCCGAAGTACTTCCGGGCCCAGTGGTCGGTGCCGGCGGGGCCGGCCAGCGCCAGGTGGACCGTGCCCACCGGCTTCTCCGGCGTGCCGCCGTCGGGCCCGGCGATGCCGGTGATGCCGACGCCCCAGTCGGTGCCGCCGCGGGCCCGCGCCCCCTCGGCGAGCAGGCGGGCCACCGCCTCGGAGACCGCGCCCTGGCTCGCCAGCACCGCCTCGGGCACGCCCAGGAGCGCGTGCTTCGCCGCGTTGGCGTAGGCCACCACCCCCAGGTCGAAGACCGCCGAGGCGCCGGGCACCGAGGTGATCATCTGCGCCAGCATCCCGCCGGTGCAGCTCTCCGCCACCGCCAGCCGCTGGCCCCGGGCCCGGAGCCGCGCCACCACCAGCTCGGCCAGCTCCTCGCGCCCCTCGCCGAAGATGGAGTCGCCGAAGAGCCCGCGGACCCGGGCCAGGATGCGGTCGGCGCGCGCCGCGGCCCCGGCGCCGGGCACCGCCCACTTCACGTGGATCTCCGGCCAGTGGGCCCGGTAGCCGAAGCGGACGTCGCGGTTCTCCGGGTCGTCCATCACCGGGCGCATCCGGTCGTCGGCGTGCGACTCGGGGACGCCGAAGAGCTTCACCAGCCGGGCCGCGGGCGGCTCGCCGACCCGCGCCGCCAGCCCGGGCAGCACCACCTCCTCGCACAGCCCCCGGAACTCCACCGGCACGCCGGGGAGGCAGATCACCTCGCCCCGGCCCAGCGGGGCCCGGAAGCCGGGGGCGGTCCCGTGGCGGTTGGGGATGACGGTGGCGCCGCGGGGGATGCGGGCCTGCTTCTCGTTGTTGGGCGTCATCGTCCGCCCGAAGCGCTGGAAGCGCTCGCGGATGGCCTCCAGGGTCGGCCGGTGCAGCTCCAGCGGGACGCCCATGGCGGCGGCCACGCACTCGGCGGTGAGGTCGTCCTCGGTGGGGCCGAGCCCGCCGCTCATCACCACCAGCTCGGCCCGGCCGGTGGTCTCGGCCAGGGCGGCGAGCAGGTCCGCCCGGTCGTCGCCCACCAGCGTCTTGCGGCGCACCCCGACGCCCAGGTCCCAGAGCCGGTCCATGAGCCAGGCCGAGTTCGTGTCCACGATCTGGCCGGTGAGCAGCTCGTCGCCGGTGGAGAGGATCTCGACCAGCGGGATCATCGCGTCAGCTCCGCGCACCAGAAGTGGAGGCCGCCGCCGCAGCCCAGGACCAGGCGCAGCGCCAGCGCCACGCCGGCGTAGGCCGCCGCGGCCCAGACGCCCGCCGCCAGATCGTCGCCGACGACGCCGAAGCCGTCCTTGCGCCGGTCCAGCGCCGAGGCGGGCCAGGGCTTCACCACGTCGAAGAGCCGGAAGAGCAGGAAGCCGAGGAGCGCCCCGCCCCAGCTCCAGGGGAAGAGGGCCATGGTGACGAGGTAGCCGGCCACCTCGTCGATGACGATGGGCGAGGCGTCGGCCACCTTCCAGTGGCGCCCGGCCACGTCGGCGGCGCGGACCGCCACGGCGACGAAGCCGACCAGCGTCACCAGGTAGAGCCAGAGCGGCAGGTCGCGCAGGAGCCAGAAGAGCGGGATCGCCCCCAGCGTCCCCACCGTGCCCGGGGCCACCGGGGCGAGGCCGCAGGGACCCCAGGCCGCGAGCCAGGTCCAGGCTCCCATGGGGCCGTCGGGCACGCCCTTCTTCAGGGTGAAGCGGCTCGGGGGCGTCGCGGGATCCAAGAGGCGGGCCTGGGCGGTCCGGCCCCGGGCCTGGGCCCGGGGCGGCGGGGGCTAGATGTAGATGTCCTCTTCGTTCTTGGCCGGCGGCTCCGCCTCGTCCTCCTCGTCGTCCGGCTCCAGCGCCTCGTCGGCGGCCAGCTCGGCCGCGACCTGGGGCGGCAGCGGGGCGTGGGGGTGGCGGCGCCCGAGCGACAGCAGCCACTCGGCCGGCCCCATGGCCATGTAGGCGGCCATGTAGACGACCAGCACGAAGGCCGGGCGGGTGGCCATGCCCACCGCCACGCCCGCCATCACCAGGAAGGCGAAGAGCGCCAGGCTCTTGCGGCTCAGGTGCACGTCCTTGAAGGTGCGGTAGCGGATGGTGGAGACCATCAGGAAGGCGAGCAGCCCGACGAAGGCGGCGATGGCCACCCGGGTGGAGTCGTCGGCGATGCCGCCCACCGTCCGGTAGTGGGCGATGACCAGCGCCACCACCGCGCCGGCCGCCAGCGGGATGGGCAGGCCCACGAAGAAGCGGGAGGAGCCCTTGTCGCCGCGCTGGGCCAGCACGTTGAAGCGGGCCAGGCGCAGGGCGCCGCAGGCGGCGAAGGCGAAGCTCAGGAAGAAGCCCACGAAGCCGAGCGGCGCCAGCGCCCACTTGTAGATGAGCAGGGCCGGGGCGGCGCCGAAGCTGATGACGTCGGCCAGGCTGTCGAGCTGGACGCCGAAGTCGGACTGGGTCTTCGTCATCCGCGCCACCCGGCCGTCGAAGGCGTCGAAGAAGATGGCGAAGAAGATGGCCAGGGCGGCCTGGTTGAGCTGCTCCGGCGCCGGCTCGCCGGCGCACAGGGTCATGGCGTAGAAGCCGAGGAAGATGGAGCTGACCGTGAAGAGGTTCGGCAGCACGAACATGGCCTTGCGGAGGTTGATCTGCATGCCGTGGCGCCCCCCTTCGGGGTTGGTCCGCGAAGGCGACAGTCTACGCCGGGGGGGCGGACCGGACCAGATGCGCGCCGGCCCCGGTGGCGTTTGCCCGGCGAAGGTTGCCGGTCCCATGATGGGGAGGTGAACCGCCGCCGCACCGCCGCCGCCGCCGCGGTCTCGCTCCTCGCCGCGGCCTGCGCCGGGCTGGGGAACGGGCGCCTGCCGACGTCGGGCCGCCCGTGGCGCGAGCTGGCCTCGGAGCACTTCGTCGTCCGGACCGACCTCGCGCTCCCCGACGCCGAGGAGCTCGTCGGCCAGCTGGAGCTGCTGCGCGCCGCGGTGCTGGCCGGGCTGTTCATGGAGTCGAAGGACCCGCCGGGGCAGGTCGAGGTCATCGCCTTCGAGAGCCGCGACGAGTACCGCGCCTTCGCCCCCTCCTACGCCTCCGCCTACTACCTGCGCAACCCCGGCGGCCCGCCCCGCATCGTCCTCCCCGGTGGCCTGGGGGCCATGCAGAAGGTGGTGCTGGCCCACGAGCTGACCCACCACCTCTCCGCCTGCCTCTTCGCCGTCCACGTGAACTGGCTCTCCGAGGGGCTGGCGGTCTACATGGAGGCCCTGGCCGACGTGCGGCTCGGCACGCACCTGCGGCTCGGCCAGCTGCCCGAGGGGCGCCTGCCGCGCCCGGCGCTGCGCCGCATCACCGTCCGCGAGCTCTTCGAGTGGCGCGACCAGCCGCTGGGCGGGCTCTGGCTCGACCACTACGTCTCGGCGGTGCTGCTGGTGCGCCACCTCGTCGACCGCTACCCGGCGCGGTTCGGCGCCATGCTGGCCCGGATGGCGAGGGGCGAGGCGCCCGACGACGCCTTCGCGGCCGAGTTCCCGCGGTTCGACCCGCGCCGGCCCGGTGGGCTGGAGTCGCTCGACCAGGAGGTCGCGGCGAGGGTGGCGAGCGGCCTGGGCTTCCCCGGCCGGGAGATCGAGGTGCGGGCCGGGGCCGCCTGGGTGGTCCAGCCGATGCCTCTGGCCGAGGTGGCGGCGCTGCGGCTCACCCTCTGGGCCTACGGGCCGAGGAAGGGGGAGCGGGCGCTGCGGGCGGCGCTGGCCGAGGCGCTGCGCCGCGACCCGACCCACCCCATCGCACTGCAAGTGAAGGCCCGCCTGGAGGGCCTCGACCCCCTCCCGCTGGCGCGGGCCTCGGTGGCCTCCCACCCCGCCGACCCGCGCGCCTGGACCTTCCTGGCCACGGCGCTGGTCGGGCCGGACCGGGCGGCGGAGCGGGAGGCGGCCCTGCGGCGGGCGGTGGAGCTGGTCCCGCAGAACCCGGCGGCCCTGACCAACCTGGCGCGGGAGCTGGTGGCCGGCGGGCGGCCGGCCGAGGCGCTGTCCCCGGCCCAGCGGGCGGCGGCCATCGCCCCCTGGAGCCCGCAGGCGGCGCAGGTCCAGGCCGCGGCGCTCGCCGGGGTGGGGCGCTGCGGCGAGGCGGTGGCCGCCCAGCTCCGGGCCATCAACCTGTACACCGACCGCAACGGCGTGGCCGAGCGGGAGCGCCTCCGGGCCGAGATGGAGGCGTGGCGGGCGGGCTGCGCGCCGGCCTCGGCCGCGGCGGCGCCGAAGTCCTGACCGCCCCATGGCTCCCCGCGCCCGCGCCCCGAGGATCCCGCCGCCCGCCGAGCGGGCCCGCGCCCGGGAGGTGCTCGACCGGCTGGGCGGCGCCCTGCCCGAGGCGCGCATCGCCCTCGACTTCCGCAACGACGTCCAGCTGCTGGTCTCGGTGATCCTCTCGGCCCAGTGCACCGACGTCCGGGTGAACCAGGTGACGCCCGCCCTGTTCCGCCGCTACCCGGACGCCGCCGCCTTCGCCCGGGCCCGCCCCGAGGCGCTCTGGCCCCTGATCCAGAGCTGCGGCCTGTACCGGAACAAGGCCCGGAACATCGTCGCGGCGATGCGGGCCGTCGCGGCGGAGCACGGGGGCCGGGTGCCGCGCACCCGGGAGGCGCTGGAGGCGCTGCCGGGGGTGGGGCGGAAGAGCGCCGGGGTGGTCCTCATCCAGCTCGGCGAGGGGCACCACTTCCCGGTGGACACCCACGTCGGCCGCGTCTCGCGCCGGCTCGGCTTCGCGCGGGAGCTGGACCCGTCGCGGGTGGAGCGGCGCCTGATGGCGCTCCTGCCGCCGGATCGCTGGAACCAGGGGCACCAACTGCTGGTGTGGCACGGCCGCCGCACCTGCAAGGCGCGCGCGCCCGACTGCGGCCGCTGCCCGGTGGAGGGGCTGTGCCCGAGGCGCGGGGTGCGGGGAGCCGCCGCTACAGCGCCGACTCGTGCCGCGGCGCCTTCTTCACCGAATCGGCGCGCTCGGCGGCCTTCTCGGCCTTGAGCTTCTTCATCCGCTTGCGGATGAGCTCCCGCTTCAGCGCCGAGAGGTGGTCCACGAACAGCGTCCCCTGCAGGTGGTCCATCTCGTGCTGCACCGCGATGTTCAGGAGCCCGTCGCAGGCCATCTCGAAGGGCTTCCCGGCGCGGTCCAGGGCCCGCACCACCACCCGCGCCGCGCGCTCCACCTCCTCGGCCTCGCCGGGGATGGAGAGGCAGCCCTCGGTGTAGGAGGTCACGCCCTCGGCCAGGACGATCTCGGGGTTCACCAGGTGGATGAGGTGCTGCCCCTCCTGCTTGGGCGAGGTGTCGATGACGATGCAGCGGACCAGCTCGCCGATCTGCGGCGCCGCCAGCCCGACGCCGTCGGCGGCGTACATGGTCTCGGCCATGTCGTCGAGCAGGCGGCGGACGTCGTCGTCCACCCGCTCCACGTTCCGGGTGGGCTGCTTCAGGATGGGATCGGGCCAGATGAGGATTTCGCGGATCATGGGAAGGTTCGCCGCCAGGGCGGCCGGAAGGCCATTCTAACCGGCCGTCCGCCGGCTCGCACGGCCGGCGGACGCCGCCCCGCAAGCGGTCATTCCAGGCCCGCCAGGTAGGCGGCCCGCAGCTCGTCGTCGGCCAGCACCTCCCCGGCCTCCCGGACCACCCGGCGCACCTCCTCCAGCCGCTCGGCCAGGCCGGGCGGGGCCGCCCCGGCCCACCGTCCGGGATCGTATTCCAGGAGGAGCCGCTCGGCGCTGCGGCGGATCTCGTGGGGCGTGGCGGTCCGGGGCAGCCCCAGGATGGTGCAGTAGTCGGCGCGCCGCACCTGGTCGAGCTTCTCGTCGAGCCGCGCCACGTCGATGGCGCCGGCGGCCGCCGCGGGCCCCGCCGGCTCGGCCCGGATGCGGACCGCGAGCGATCCCACCTCCACCAGCGCCGCCAGCAGCTGCCGCGTCGAGAGCGGGTCGAGGGGGCTCTCGGCGACGATCTCCTCCAGGGCGCGCAGGCCGTCGGCCTGCTCCCGGACCCGCTCGCCGGCCGGCTCGATCGCCAGGTCCGGGGCCGGCGGCGGATCGGCTCCGGGCCCGAGGAGCGACGCCTCCCCGCCCAGCACCCGCTCCACCTGCGCGGCTTGCCAGCGCAGCCGGACCCCCTCGATCGCCAGG
>JAJZTO010000036.1 GCA_021848865.1 Myxococcales bacterium | reverse complement strand
CGACGAGGCGGGGAACGCGGCGGCGCTGGCGGAGGCGGCGCGGGTGCTCCGGCCCGGCGGCCGGCTGCTGGTGCAGCACGCCAACCCGGCGCGCCTCGCCCGGGAGCCGGAGACCCGCTTCGAGGGCGCGCTCCCGGGCGGCGGCCGGGTGGCGGAGCGGTCCCGCTTCGACCCCTCCACCGGCGTGGAAACCCTGTCCCGCAGCCTCGATCGCGGCGGCCGGGTGCTGGCGGGGACGGTCCGGTTGCGGTACTACAACGGGACCGAGTGGGCGGCGCTGGCGGCCCGGGCCGGGCTGCGGCTGCGGGACCTGGCCTCGACCGGTGCGGGCGGGCCGGCCCCCTTCTCGGACGACAGCCTGGACCTCGTCGCGGTACTGGAGAAGCCGACATGAGCCAGAAAGAGCGCACCCTCCGCATCCTCGTCGCCAAGCCCGGCCTCGACGGCCACGATCGCGGCGCCAAGATCATCGCCCGGGCCCTGCGGGACGGCGGCTTCGAGGTCATCTACACCGGCCTGCACCAGACGCCGGAGATGATCGTCGCCGCGGCCCTGCAGGAGGACGTCGACGCCGTCGGCCTCTCCATCATGTCCGGCGCCCACATGACGCTCTTCCCCGCCGTCATCGACCTGCTCAAGGCGAAGGGCGCGACCGACGTCACCGTCTTCGGCGGCGGCATCATCCCGCAGGACGACGTGCCCCGCCTCAAGGAGCTGGGCACCGCCGAGGTCTTCCTGCCCGGCTCCACCACCCAGGCCATCATCGACTGGATCCGGGGGCACGTGCACCCGCGCCAGGCGGCGTAGCCGGGGCTCGCGGAAGGGGTCCGGGGTGGCGAGCCGCATCACCGTGTACGAGGTGGGGCCCCGCGACGGGCTCCAGAACGAGGCGCGCCAGGTCCCGACCGCCGGGAAGCTCGAGTTGCTCGCGGCGCTCGCCGGCGCCGGCCTCTCCCGCGTCGAGGCCACCAGCTTCGTGTCGCCGAGGTGGATCCCGCAGCTCGCCGACGCCGGCGAGGTGGTGGCGGCGCTCCCCGGGGGCGCCGGGGTGGCCTACGCGGTGCTGGTGCCGAACGACAAGGGGCTGGCGCGCCTGCTCCAGGCGCTGGAGCGGCGGGGGGCGGGCGGCCCCCGCGTGGACGCCGCCGTCTTCCTCTCCGCCTCGGAGAGCCACAACCGGAAGAACGTGAACAAGGGCGTGGCCGAGACCCTGGCCGCCTTCGAGGCCGTGGTCGGGCCGGCGCGGGAGCGGGGGCTGCGCGTCCGCGGCTACGTCTCCACCGCCTTCGGCTGCCCCTACGAGGGGCCGGTGGACCCGGCCCGGGTGGTGGCGGTGGCCGAGGCGCTGCTGGCGCTGGGCTGCGAGCAGGTGTCGCTGGGCGACACCATCGGCGTGGGCACGCCCAACCAGGTGCGGCGGCTGCTGGAGTTGCTCCTGGGCAAGGCCCGGCCCGACCAGCTCGCCCTCCACATGCACGACACCCGGGGCACCGCGCTCGCCAACGTCCTGGCCGGGCTGGAGGGCGGGATCACCACCTTCGACTCCTCCATCGGCGGGCTGGGCGGCTGTCCCTACGCGCCGGGGGCCTCGGGGAACCTGGCCACCGAGGACCTGGTCTACATGCTGCACGGCATGGGGCACGAGACCGGCATCGACTGGAGCCGGCTGGTGGCGGCGGGCGAGCTGGCCGAGGCGCTGGTGGGCCGGACGCTCCCGTCCAAGGCCCTGCGCGCCGAGCTGGCGGGCCGGGCCCTCGACGGCCGGAAGTGCTGACGGAGGCCATCGCATGGAGTGGATCGTCGAGGATCGCGGGGAGATCGAGGTCTGGACCATCGCCGGGGAGGCGCGCCGGAACTCCATCAGCCTGGCGATGCTGGCCGGCCTGAACGCCGAGCTGGCCCGCGCCGCCGGCCGCAAGGCGCTGCGCTGCGTGGTGATCACCGGGCAGGGGGACAAGGCCTTCTGCGCCGGCGCCGACCTGAAGGAGCGGGCCGGGATGAGCACCGCGCAGGTGCACGGGTTCCACCGCGACCTCCGGGCGGCCCTGCGCGCCATCGAGTCCTCGCCCAAGGTGTTCCTGGCGGCGGTGAACGGCGCGGCGCTGGGCGGGGGCTGCGAGCTGGCGCTTGCCTGCGACCTGCGCGTCGCCGCGGCCGGGGCCGAGCTGGGGCTGCCCGAGGTGGGGCTGGGCATCATCCCGGGCGGCGGCGGCACCCAGCGGCTGGCGCGAGCCATCGGCGTGGCGCGCGCCAAGGACCTGATCCTCACCGCCCGGCGGGTGAAGGCGGAGGAGGCGGCGGCGCTGGGGCTGGTGTCGGCGGCGGTGCCGCCGGGGCGGCTGCGGGAGGAGGCGCTGGCCTGGGCCGGGCTGGTGGCCCGGAACGCGCCGGTGTCCCTGCGCCAGGCCAAGCGGGCCATCGACGAGGGCTTCTCCCTGCCCCTCGACGAGGCCCTGGACCTCGAGAACCGGATGTACCAGGACTGCCTGGGGACCAGGGACCGGGTCGAGGCCCTGCGGGCCTTCGCCGAGAAGCGCAAGCCGGTCTTCACCGGGGACTGACCGGGAGCGGCGTGTCGTCACCGACGGTCATGGCCCGGCGCGAGCCGGCTTTGCGATAGAGTGGCGCGAGTGGCCGAGGGCGAGCACACCGTCATCACCAAGATCCCCCGGGAGCGGCTGAACCAGATCGCCGGGCGGCGGCTGGCCTCGCTGGCGCTCCCGGTCCGGCTCGCCGCCGACCGCGAGACGCTGGAGGGGGAGCTGCTCTTCAGCATGCGCGTGGCCCACCCGGCCACCGGCCAGCCGCTGCTGCGGGCCCGCTTCGCCGTCGAGGGGCACGACCGGCTGCGCTTCCTCGAGCCGCCGCTCTCGGCGCTGCCCCCGGTGCCCTTCTACGACTGCGAGCGCAGCAGCGCCCTGGAGCAGCGGGTGGGCGAGGCGCTGGCCGCCCGGGTGGCGCTGCTCACGGCGCAGGCGGCCCGGCTGCGGGCCCTGCGCCTCGACGTCACCGCCGACCCGGAGCGGCTGGCGGCGCGGGCGGTGGTGAAGACCCCGACCCACGCCTTCGAGCTGCTGGGCGGGGAGGAGGGGATCCGGGTCGCGCGGGTGGCGCCGGTGGGCGGCCGGCCCTTCGAGATCCCGCCGGGCTTCCCGCCGCTGCGGATCGAGGACCACGGCAGCGCCTCGGACCTCGAGTTCCACCTGGCGCGGATGGTGCCGGAGCTGGAGGAGGCGGCGCGGCCCGGCGCGACCCCGGCCGCCCGGCCCGCCGCCGCGGGCGCCGGCCCGCTGGAGGCCACCCCGCCCCCGCGCAACGCCCTCACCGTCGGGCAGGTGGCCCGGGCCTTCGGCGAGGCCTGCGTGCTCTCGCCGGGCGCCCCGGTGGAGGTGGTCCAGGAGTACCAGTTCGGCGGGACCCACTACCGCTTCGCCGCGGTCCGGGAGGTGGGGACGCTCTTCAAGGGACGGCTCATCGGCCCCGCGGGCGAGGTCTGGTCCGACAAGTTCGACCTGGCCCACTTCCCCGGGACGGCGCAGGTGGTGGCGGCCGCGCTCGGCGCCGCGCCGGAGGAGGCGTCGCCGGTGCCGGGGGCGCCGCTGGCCCCGGCCGGCGGCGATCCGGTCCCGCAGCACCTGCTGCCCCACGCCGGCGAGGTCTGGGCCATGAAGGTGGTGGTGGAGAGCCGCGGTCCGGACGAGGTGCGCTACGTCGGCACAGACATCGACGGCCGTCCCTACGGCGCGGCCCGGGTCCTGAAGCGCGCCGACTTCGAGGCGGTCTTCACCCGGGCCGGGACCGGCTGGCAGCTCCTGCTGATCGTCGACCAGGTCCAGGGAGACCAGGTGCTCTACCGACAGCTCGACGCCCAGCGGCAGCCGCTGGGCGCGCCGCGCCGCATGGCGACGGCGGTGCTGGCGGCCAACTTCGTCCCGGAGGCGGCGGCGTACTGATGGCTCCCCACGACGGCACCACGGCGGGCCGCGTCGCCGCGGGCGACCTGCGGGCCGCGGCGCGGCTCATGCGCGACCTGGACGACCAGGCCCCCTCGGCCCGCGAGACCCTGCGCGCCCTCTTCCCCCGCACCGGGCGGGCCTACGTCATCGGCCTCACCGGCGCCCCGGGGGCGGGCAAGTCGTCGCTCACCGACCGGCTCATCGCCGGCTACCGGCGCCAGGGCAAGACGGTCGGGGTGGTGGCGGTGGACCCGACCAGCCCCTTCTCCGGCGGCGCCATCCTCGGGGACCGCATCCGCATGCAGGACCACGCCCTGGACGAGGGCGTCTTCATCCGCTCCATGGCCACCCGCGGCAACCTCGGCGGCCTCTCCCGCGCCACCGCCGACGTGGTCACGGTGATGGACGCCATGGGCAAGGACGTGATCCTGGTGGAGACCGTGGGCGTGGGCCAGGACGAGATCGAGGTCGCCTCGCTGGCCCACACCGTGGTGGTGGTCTCGGTGCCGGGGCTGGGGGACGACGTCCAGGCCATCAAGGCCGGGGTGCTGGAGATCGCCGACGTCTTCGCGGTGAACAAGGCCGACCGCGAGGGGGCGGACCGCACCGTCCGGGACCTGGCGATGATGCTGGAGCTGCGCCGCTCCACCGCCACGCGGCCGCCGGCCGATCACGACGAGCTGCACCGCTTCCAGGCCGGCGAGCCCTGGTCGCCGGAGGACGCGCGCTTCTGGGAGCCGCCCATCGTCAAGACGGTGGCCACCCGGGACGAGGGGGTGGCCGACCTGGCCGGGGCCGTCGAGGCCCACCGCGCCCACCTCGAGACCACCGGGATGCGCGCCGAGCGGGAGGCGGGCCGGGCCCGGGCCGCCTTCGTCTCGCTGCTGCGGGACCGGCTGCTGGCCGGGGCCCTGGCGCGGCTGGCCGGCGAGCAGGGCAACCTCGACGAGATCGCTGCGCGCATCGCCGCGCGCCAGGCCGATCCCTACGCGCTGGCGGAGGAGCTGGCCGCGCGCCTGCGCGGCTGAGCGGCCATGGACGTCCCCGGGATCCCGCCGCCGGCCCCCGACCTCGCGCCCGACGAGCGGCGGCTGGTGGAGGCGCTCGCCGAGCGGGTGGGCTTCGCCTTCCCGGACCCGGCCCTGGCGCTGCTGGCGCTCACCCACAAGAGCTTCGCCAACGAGATCCCGGGGCCGGCGCCCGACAACGAGCGGCTGGAGTTCCTCGGGGACGCGGTCCTGGACCTGGCGGTCGCGCACCGGCTGCTGGAGCGCTTCCCGGAGGCCCAGGAGGGGGTGCTCTCCAAGCTCCGGGCGTCGCTGGTGGACGAGCCGGCCCTGGCGCGGCTGGCCCGGCGGCTCGACCTGGGACCGCTCCTGCGCCTGGGGCGGGGCGAGGAGCTGACCGGGGGGCGGGGCAAGCCCTCGCTGCTGGCCAACACCCTGGAGGCGGTGGTGGGCGTGGTCTACCTGGGCGGCGGGATGGCGCCGGTGCTGGCGCTGCTCGACCAGCAGCTGGCCGAGGACCTGGCGCGGGCGGCGGCGGGGAGCCTGGTTCGCGACTTCAAGACGCAACTGCAGGAGCTGGCCCAGAGCCGCCTGCGGGCGCTGCCGCGCTACCGGGTGGTGGCGGAGCACGGCCCGGAGCACGAGAAGATCTTCGAGGTGGAGCTGGAGCTGCGCGGCGACCTGGTGGTCCGCGGCGCCGGCCGGTCCAAGAAGGACGCCGAGCAGGCGGCGGCGCGGGCCGGGCTGGAGCTGCTCGCGGCGCGGGGCGAGCCGCCGCCCGCGGCCGGCCGGTGAGCCGGGCGGCCTCCGGCCCGCGATGCCGGGTTGCCCCGCGGCCTGCCCCTGGCTAATGTGCCGCGCATGCCAGCGACCCCGACCGCCCTGCTCGCCGCCCTGCTGCTGCTCCCGGCCGCCGCCGCCCGCGCCGGGGAGGCCCCGAAGAAGGCCGCCGGCCACGCGGCCGGGGAGACCTACGCGGTCTTCGTCACCAGCCGGGGGAAGATCGCCGCCCGGCTGCTGCCCGACGAGGCCCCGGTCGGCGTGAAGAACTTCGTCGAGCTGGCCACCGGGAAGAAGGAGTGGCACGACCCGAAGACCAACAAGGCCACGACCGCGAAGCTCTACGACGGCACGCTCTTCCACCGGGTCATCCCCGGCTTCATGATCCAGGGCGGCGATCCGATGTCGCGCGGGGCGACGACGCTCTCCGGCCCGCCGGTGCAGGCCGACAACCGGTTCGGCTTCTACAGCCCCGGCTACCGGTTCGCCGACGAGCTGAAGCCGGGCTCGCGTCCCTTCGACGCGGCCTGCCAGCTCGCCTACGCCAACAGCGGCCCCGACACCAACGGCTCCCAGTTCTTCATCACCGAGGTCCCGGTGGCTTACCTGAACCCGGTGGCCTGCCCGACCTGCAAGTCGGGGGTGAAGGGCTACGTCCGCTTCGGGGTCGGCGTCTGCGGCTGCGAGCGGGTTCGCGCCATCGCCGTCGCCGGCGGGTCGCAGACCCGGCTGGAGAAGGTCCTCATCGTCCACCAGAAGCCGAGCTGCGACTAGGAGCCGCCCATGGCCAACGAGATCTACGCCACCTTCCAGACCACGATGGGCGCCATCGTGGTGAAGCTGCTGCCGGAGAAGGCCCCCGTGACCGTCGAGAACTTCGTCGGGCTGGCGGAGGGCACCAAGGAGTGGACCCACCCGCGCACCGGCGAGAAGGCGAAGAAGCCGCTCTACGACGGGACGGTGTTCCACCGGGTCATCCCGGAGTTCATGATCCAGGGCGGGGACCCGATGGGCACCGGCACCGGCGGCCCCGGCTACAAGTTCGCCGACGAGATCGGCCCCGAGAACAGGTTCGACCGACCCGGGCTGCTGGCCATGGCCAACGCCGGCCCCGGCACCAACGGCTCGCAGTTCTTCATCACCGAGGTCCCGACCCCGCACCTGAACCGGGGCCACACCATCTTCGGCGAGGTGGTGAAGGGGGGCGAGCTGGTGGGGAAGATCGCCCGCGGCGGGAACGCCAAGACGAAGCTCGAGAAGGTCGTCATCACCCGCGGCGCGCAGCCCTAGGCCGGCCCGGGAATGGCGGAGCGCGCAGCGCCGGGGTTCCGGGCCGGTACCGTCGCCATCGTCGGGCGGCCCAACGTCGGCAAGTCGACGCTCCTGAACCGCGTCCTGGGCGAGAAGGTGGCCATCGTCTCGCCCCGCCCGCAGACCACGCGGACGCGCATCCTCGGGGTCTGGAACGGCCCCGGGGCGCAGATCGCGCTGTTCGACACCCCGGGGCTGCACCGGGCCGAGGGCGCCCTCAACCGGCGGATGGTGGAGGTGGCCCTCGCGACCCTCTCCGAGGTGGACGCGGTGCTGCTGCTGGTCGAGGCCGGCACCGGGCCCGGCGGCCGGGTCGAGGTCGGGGAGGCCACCCGCTGGATCGTGGAGCAGGTGGCGAGGGCGGGGCGGCCGGCGGTGCTGGGGATCAACAAGATGGACCGGGCCCCGCGGGAGACGCTGCTCCCGGTGATCGCGGCCTACAAGGACCTGCACGCCTGGGTCGAGATCGTGCCCTTCTCGGCGCAAACCGGGGAGAACGTGGATCGGCTGCTCGCCACCCTGGCGCCCCACCTGCCCGAGGCGGAGCAGCCGCTCTTCCCCGCCGACGTCCTCACCGACCAGGCCGAGCGGGTGCTGGCCGCCGAGTACGTCCGCGAGCAGGTGATGCTGCAGACCCGCCAGGAGATCCCCTACGCCGCGGCGGTGGAGGTCGAGGAGTTCGACGAGTCGGAGCGGGAGAAGGGCAAGCACGGCCTGGTCCGCATCCAGGTCCTGGTGCTGGTGGAGCGGGAGGGGCAGAAGGCCATCGTCATCGGCAAGGGCGGGGAGTCCCTGAAGCGCATCGGCACCGCGGCGCGCCAGGGGCTGGAGCGGCTCCTGGGCTGCAAGGTGTTCCTGGGCATCCGGGTGAAGGTGGACGAGCGCTGGAGCGAGCGTCCCGAGGCGCTGAAGAGGCTGGGGCTGTGACGAGATCCGACGAACGCGCCGGCGGGTCGCGCGCCGCCCCGGGGGCCTCCTGGGGGGGCGCGGTTCGCCCCATCGTCGCCCTGGTGGGCCGCCCCAACGTGGGCAAGTCCACGCTCTTCAACCGCATCGCCGGCGGGCGCGTCGCCATCGTCGAGGACGTCCCCGGCGTCACCCGCGACCGGAACTACGCCGACGTGGACTGGAACGGCCGGGCCCTCTCGGTGGTCGACACCGGCGGATTCGAGCCGCAGTCGCGCGACCGGCTGATGCAGCAGGTCCAGGAGCAGGCGCGCCTGGCGGTGGAGGAGGCGGCCGCGGTGGTGCTGGTCACCGACGGCCGGGAGGGGCTCACCGCCCTCGACGAGGCCGTGGCCGCGACCCTGCGCCGGGCCGGCAAGCCGCTCTTCGTGGCGGTGAACAAGGTGGACAGCGCCGCCACCGAGGGGGACCTGCCCATCGGCGAGTTCCACCGGCTGGGCTTCGGCTCGGTCCACACCGTCTCGGCGGAGCACGGCCGCGGCGTGGGCGGGCTGCTCGACGCGGTGGTGGAGCGGATCGAGGCGCCGGAGGCGCCGCCCGCGCCCGAGGAGCTCGAGCTGCCCGGGGAAGGGGAGGAGCCGGAGGCCCCGGCCCGGCCGCCCGGCCCCATCCGCGTCGCCATCGTCGGCCGGCCCAACGTCGGCAAGAGCACCTTCGTGAACGCCCTGCTGGGCGAGGACCGGCTGGTGGTCTCGGACGTCCCCGGGACCACCCGCGACTCCATCGACTCGCTGGTGCGCCACCAGGGGCGCGAGTTCCTGGTCACCGACACCGCGGGGATCCGGCGCAAGCGCTCCATCGCGCAGAAGGTCGAGGCCTACTCGGTGGTGCGCGCCATGCGCTCCATCGACGAGTCGGAGGTCACCGCCTGCCTGCTGGACGCCACCGAGGCCGGCGTCGAGCAGGACGCGCGGCTCCTGGGGCTGGTCGTCGAGAAGGGCCGGGCGCTGGTGGTGGTGGTGAACAAGTGGGACCTGGCCGAGCGCGAGGGGGCGACGCAGGACTGGTACCGCAAGGAGCTGCACCGGCGCCTGCCCTTCGTGGCCTGGGCCCCGATGGTGTTCGTCTCCTCCAAGGAGCGGCGCGGCGTCACCCGGGTTCTCGACACCGCCGCCCGGCTGGTGGAGCAGTTCCGCGCCCGCTTCCCGACGCACGAGATGAACGAGCTGCTGGCGGGGCTGCAGGACGCCTACCAGGCGCCCATCTCCCAGGGGCGGCGGGTGAAGCTCTTCTACGTCGCCCAGGTGGCCTACGCGCCGCCGACTTTCGTGGTGCAGGCCAACCGGCCCGACGGCCTCTCCGACCACTACCGGCGCTACGTCGAGAACCGCTTCCGCGAGGCCTTCGGCCTGGAGGTCCCGGTGCGCATCGTCTACCAGGAGCGGCGGCGCCAGCGGCGGCCGCACCGGGAGCAGCCGGGGAAGCGACGGCCCCACGCGCAGCCGGCGGGCAAGAAGCGGCGGCCGGCGCGACGCTGAGCGCCGCTTTCCCTTGACGGCCCGCCGCCCCAACCCATAGATTGACGCGGTTTTTCCCAAGGACTACGCCATGATCCGAGATGGTCGCACCACCAAGGCCGCGGCGGACCTCACCCGCAAGGAGATGAAGGGTCCGGACCACTTCCAGGTCGCCGCCACCGACGCCGCCGAGTGGCTCTCGAAGAACCGGCGGGTCGCCGGCGCCGCGCTGGCGGTGGCCGCGGTCTTCGTCGTCGCCGGGCTGGTGGTCCACGGCTACCTGACCTCCGGCCGGAGCGCGGCGGGCGGCGAGCTCTACCGGGCCCTCGACGCCGCCGACGGCGTCGTGTCCACGGTCCCGCTGCCGGGGGTGGATCGGCCCGTCTTCGCCTCCGAGGCGGAGCGGCAGAAGGCGGTCATCGCCGCCGCCGACCTGACCCGGCGGCAGCACCCCGGCACCCGCGCCGCCGTCACCGCGGCGCTGGCCTCCGGCGAGGCCCACCTCCGGCTGGAGGAGTGGGACGCGGCGATGGGCGACCTGAACGCCTACCTGGCGGCGGCGCCGGCCGACGACGCGCTGCGCTTCGCCGGCCTGGACGGCCTGGCGCGCGCCCAGGAGGGCAAGGGCGACCTCGCCGCCGCGGCCGCCACCTTCGAGCGCGCCGGCCGGGAGGCATCCTTCTACCGGGACCGCGCCGAGCTGGAGCGGGCCCGGGTGCTGGCCCGCGCCGGCAAGGACGACGAGGCGAAGAAGCTCCTCGCCGCCTTCCCCGGCGAGTTCAAGGACTCGCCGCTCAAGGGCGAGGCGGCGGAGCGCCTCGCCGCGCTGGGCGGGAAGTAGATGGCGCTGCTCCTGGCGCTGCTGCTCGCCGCCCCGGCCGCGGACCTGGGCCACCTGCCGCCGGCGCCGGTCCGGCAGTACGCCATCGCCTGGAGCAAGCCGCTGGTGCCCGGCGACCTGCTCGACTGGCAGGTGGAGGAGCTGGGCGGCCCGGGCGTCGACCCGGCCACGCGCACCGTCGTCGTCGGGCTGCGCAGCGGCGAGCTGCGCGCCTTCCGGGCCGACGGCGAGGCCCTCTGGGACTTCCAGGCCGGCGCCGGCTTCGCGGCGCCCCCGCTGGTACGGGACGGCGTGGTCTACGCCGGTTCGCAGGACGGCTGGCTCTACGCCCGGGACCTGGCCACCGGCAAGGAGCGCTGGCGCTACGAGGTCGGCGAGGAGGTCGGCGCGCGGCCGCTGTGGGTCGGCGGGCTGGTCGTCTTCGCGACCCTGGAGGACTCGGTCGTCGCGGTGGACGCCGGGACCGGCGCCTGGAAGTGGCACCACCGCCGCGACCAGCGCGAGGGCTTCACCATCCGCGGCTGCGCTCCGACGGTGCGGATCGGCGACCTGCTGTACGCCGGGTACTCCGACGGCTGGGTGGCGGCGCTCGACCCGGCCACCGGGGCGGTGAAGTGGGAGCGCCGCGTCGCCCCGAACGGCGACTTCGTCGACGTGGACGGGCTGGCCACCGACGGCAAGTCCCTGTTCGCTGCCTCCTTCTCGGGCGCCGTCACCGCGCTCGATCCGGCCACCGGCCGGACGCTGTGGGAGCGCAAGGCGCCAGGGGCGACGCGCCTCTCGGCGGGCGACGGCCAGGTCTACGCGGTCACCACCACCGCGGTGCTGGCCCTCTCGGCGCGCGACGGCAGCCCGATCTGGACCCAGCCGCTCGAGGGCGTCCCCATGGCCGCGCCGGTGCGGGCCGGGCCGCGGCTGCTGGTGGCCAACGGCCGTGCGCTCCTCTTCCTCGACCCGGGCAGCGGGATGCGGATCCGGACGCTCAGCCCCGGCACCGGCGTGTCCACGGCCCCGGCGGTGGCGGGCCGCCGCGTCTACGTGCTCAGCAACGGCGGCACGCTCCTGGCCCTCGATCTCGAGTGAGCGGGCGGTTGCGGGTGGTGGCTGCGGTGATCCGGCGGGAGGGCCGGATCCTCGTCACCCGCCGGCCCGACCGGCCCGACCGGCCGGGGCAGTGGGAGTTCCCGGGCGGGAAGGTGGAGCCCGGCGAGCCGGAGGAGGCCGCCCTGCGGCGCGAGATCGCCGAGGAGCTGGGGTGCGTCCTGGAGGTCGGGCCGCTGCTGCTGCGCCACCGCCACGACTACCCGGACCTGGAGGTCGAGCTGGCGTTCTACGAGTGCCGCCTCCCGGACGGCGCGGAGCCGCGCTGCCTGGGCGTCGCCGCGCTGGAGTGGGCGGCGGCCGGGACGCTGGCGCGCTACGACTTCCTCGAGGCCGACCGGGCGGTGCTCGCCGACCTCGAGCGCGGGCCGCGAGGCCCCTAGCTCCGCTGCCGCTTCGCCTTCTTCTTCGCGCCCTTCTTCACGGGGCGGTCGGCCGGCGGCTCGCCGGCGGTCAGGATCGAGAAGGAGAGGGGACGGTAGCGCCGGTCGTCCAGGTCGCGGATGTCCCGGCCGGCGGCCCCCTCGAGCCGGAGCGTGTAGCGCGAGCCCGGCCGCAGCGGCCTCGACGGCGTGATCTGGTAGCGGCTGGCCGCGGAGCCGATCTCGTCCTCCTCCTCGACCGGGACCATCGACTCCTGGGCGTCGTAGAGGGCCAGGCGCGCGTCGGCGAGGGGCGCGCTCGCCTCCACCCGGAACCGCGCCCGCGGCTCCACCGTGGACTCGCCGTCGCGCCGCAGCGGCGTCTCCAGGGCGGCTCCGGGGAGGACCCAGGTGGCCGAGGAGAGCGGGACGGGAGGCCGGTCCCCGGCCTGGTCGGGCGCGGGGCCGCTCGCGCCGGCGGCGTCAACGGGGCCGCTCGCGCTGGCCGGGCCGACGGGGCCGCCCGGGGCGCCGCCGGCCGCCAGCGCGACCGCGAGCAGCCAGGCCGGGCTCGGCAGGGGGCTCATGGCGGGGACGCGCCCCCGCGCACCGGCAGGATCGGGGCCTCGGGGCGGCCGGGCCACCAGCGCAGGCGCACCATCGCGTCGAGGCCGCCCTGGGGCCGCTCGAAGTTCGGCGCGAAG
>JAJZTO010000035.1 GCA_021848865.1 Myxococcales bacterium | reverse complement strand
GGACCCGGCCCGCGGCGCGCCCCTGGCCTCGCTCGCCGCCGGGCGGCGCCTCGACGCGGTGACGCTGGGCCACGTGCTGAACGAGCTGTCGCTGGGGCCGGGCGGGGAGGGGGACGTGGAGCGGCGCGCCGCCCTGCTCGCCGAGGCGGCCGGCCTCCTCGCCCCCGGCGGCTCGGTGGTGGTCATCGAGCCGGCGCTGCGCGACACCTCGCGCGCCCTGCTGCGGGTCCGCGACCTGCTGGTGGCGCGCGGCCTCGCGGTCCGCGCCCCCTGCCTCTTCCGCGGCCCCTGCCCGGCGCTGCGCAAGGAGAGCGACTGGTGCCACGCCGAGCGGCCCATCGAGCCGCCGCCGCTGGTCGCCGAGATCGGCAAGGCGGCCGGGCTGCGCAAGGAGGCGGTGAAGATGAGCTACCTGGTGCTGGCGCCGCCCGGCGAGGGCTGGGCCGAGCCGCCGCCGGGCCGCCTCTTCCGCATCGTCTCCGAGCCGCTCCCCTCCAAGGGCCGCCTGCGCTACATGGGCTGCGGCCCCGAGGGGCGGCTGGGGCTGGCGCTCCAGGAGAAGCACGTCGGCGAGCCGAACCGCCGCTTCGAGCGGCTGCTGCGCGGCGACGTGGTGGAACTCTCCGAGGTGGAGCCGCGGGGCGACGGGCTCCGGCTCGGCCCCGGCTCCTCGGTGCGGCTGGTGGCCGCCGCCGGGAGCCCGGTGCCGGCGGCTACTGCCCCGCCGCCCGGCGCGACTCGCTGAACAGCTCGCTCATCACCTCTTCCAGCGGCGGGTCCTCGACGGTGAGGTCGGCCACCGGCAGCGCGGCCAGGAGCCGCCCCACCGCGCCCGAGACCTCGGCGGCCGAGACCTGCACCACCACCTGCGTCCCCTCGGCCGAGACCACCGTCCCGAAGCGCGACAGCTCCCGGGCCTCGACCGGCCGCTCCAGCCGCACCACGACGCGCTTGTCGGGGCGGACCCGCAGCGAGAGCGCCCGCAGGTCGCCGTCGTGGATGAGCCGCCCCCGGTCGATGACCACCACCCGCGGGCAGAGCGCCGCCACGTCCTCCATGTAGTGGCTGGTGAGGAGCACCGTGGCGCCGAAGCGCTCGTTGTAGGCCCGGATGAAGGACCGCACCGTGGCCTGCATCGAGACGTCGAGGCCGATGGTGGGCTCGTCGAGGAAGAGCACCTGGGGACGGTGGAGCAGCGCCGCCGCCAGCTCGCACTTCATCCGCTCCCCGAGCGAGAGCTGCCGGGTGGGCTTGTTCACCAGGTCGCCGAGCTCCAGCAGCGCGGTGAGCTCCCGCACCGTCTCCTCGAAGCGGGGCCGGGGGATGTCGTAGACGGCCCGGTTCAGCGCGAAGGTCTCGGCCGGGGGCAGGTCCCAGAGCAGCTGCTGCTTCTGCCCCATCACCAGGGTGATGGCCTTCAGGAAGGCCGGCTCGCGCCGCCGCGGCAGGTGGCCCGCCACCCGGACCTCCCCGGAGGTGGGGTGCAGCAGCCCGGAGAGGATCTTCAGGGTGGTGGTCTTGCCGGCGCCGTTGGGCCCCAGGAAGCCGACGCGCTCGCCCGGCGCCACCCGGAAGGAGAGGCCGTCCACCGCCTTCACCTGGTCGTACGTCCGGTGGAAGACGCTGCGGATCGCCGAGGCCATCCCCGGCGGGCGCCGGTGGACCCGGTAGTGCTTGCGCAGCTCGGAGACCTCGATCACGCCACCGGAGACCTTAGGCCCGCCGCCCCTTTTTCGCCACGCCGAGTGGCGGACGCCCGGTGGCGGGCCGCGCCCGGCCGCGCCAGGATGGGGCATGCCCGCCCGGAAGAGACCGGTCACGAAGAGCGGCGTCCCCCGCAAGCGCAAGGGGGTGAAGCTCACCCCCACCACGCTCCAGCCCCGCGACCTGGCGCTCGCCGCGCCGCCGGCGGAGGTGGCGGAGCTCGTCCGGCAGGTGGAGGCCGACGGCGGGGCGGTGCTCGCCTGCTACCGCGAGCCGCTCGGCGGCCACGCGCTGCTCTTCGCGGCGCTGCCGGTGGACAGGGTGGAGCGCACGCCCTTCCAGCGGGACGTCTCCGACGGCCACGTGCGGAAGCTCACGCTGGCCATGGACAAGACCCGGCGCTACCTCGACCCCATCGTCGCGGTGCGCGAGGGCGGCGCCTACCTCACCCCCAACGGCGGCCACCGGCTCACCGCGCTGAAGGAGCTGGGGGCGAAGAGCGTGCTGGCGCTGCTGGTGCCCGAGCCGCAGGTGGCCTACCAGATCCTGGCGCTCAACATCGAGAAGGCCCACAACCTCCGGGAGAAGGCCCTGGAGGTGGCCCGGATGTACCGGGACCTCGCCGGGAAGAGCGACCTCTCCGAGCCGGAGCTGGCGCTGGAGTTCGAGGAGGCGGGGCTCGCCACCCTGGGGCTCGCCTACCAGCAGCGCGGCCGGCTCGCCGGCGGCGCCTACCAGCCCATCCTCCGGAAGGTGGACGGCTTCCTGCCGGGCCGGCTGCGGGACGCGCTCCCCGAGCGCGAGCGGCGCGCCGGGGTGGTGCTGGCCTTCGACGACGCCGTCAGCGGCGCGGTGGCGCGGCTCAAGGAGCGGGGCTTCGACTCCCCGTACCTGCGGAACTTCGTCGTCGCCCGGGTGAACCCGCTGCGCTTCGTGAAGGGCGAGCCGCCCCCCTTCGACGAGCTCTTCGCGCAGATGACCAAGCGGGCCGCCGGGATGGACGCGGGCAAGATCAAGACCGAGGACGTGGCCCGCAGCGGCGGCGCGGCGGAGGCCGAGGGGTAGGGGGGCGCGGGGGCCGCGAGGCCGGGCGCTCAGCTGCGCTTCGCCGCCTGCCGCTCCAGCTTGTTCAGCACCAGCCGCTTCTCCAGCTCGGCGAGGACGTGGACCAGCTCCGCCTCCTCGACCTGCCGCTCGAGGAACGGGAACAGCTCCTGCTCCTCCCAGCGCACGTGGCGCTCCAGCAGCTCGGCGAAGGCCTGGAGCGCCTGCCGGGAGTCGGCGGGGCGCGGCCCCTTGGCCAGCTCCATGAACCGGAGCAGCTCCTGGTGCTCGAAGGTCAGCCGGCCCAGCTGGTCCGCGTCGAGGTGGCGCCCCAGCAGCTCCTCCTCGGCCCGGGTGTGGGTCCGGAGCAGCGTCTGCTCGTAGCGCCGCGCCAGCGCCACCAGCCCGGGCAGGTCCCTGGGCGCCCCGGCCGACTCGCCGTGTCCGGCCAGCCCCTTCTTGAGCTGGTAGGCGATGAGCAGCGCCTGGTGGTGCTCGCTCGACAGCGGCTTCAGCTCCCGGCTGCGCTTGAGCGGCATGGCAGGGGTGATCGTGGCGCGACGAGGAGAGGCGCGCAAGCGTTCCCGTACCCCTGTCCGGGAGCGCGCGCGCCGGGTCGCGCCCCTCCGTTGGCGGCTTGACGCCTTGCGTCGTAGCCGCTACAAGGATCGCGCGGTACTGATTCTCGAATCAACAGGAGCCCGATCCATGGCCACGAACGGAAGCACCAGGCCCGGCCGCCGCACCGCGATCATCGCCGGGCTGCGGACCCCCTTCCTCAAGGCGGGAACCGAGTTCCGCGACCTCTCGGCGGTGGAGCTCGGCGCCCAGGTGGTGAACGAGCTGGTGGTCCGCAGCGGGCTCGACCCGAAGCTCGTCGACGCCGTCATCTTCGGGCAGGTGGTGCCCTCGCAGCTCGTGACCCTCATCGGCCGCGAGGTGGTGCTGCGCAGCCAGCTCCCCAAGACCGTCCAGGCCTGGACCGTCTCGCGCGCCTGCGCCACCTCCGTCCAGGCGGCCACCGACGCCGCCGACCAGATCGCCCTCGGGCAGGCCGACACCGTCGTCGCCGGCGGCGCCGAGTCGCTCTCCGACGCGCCCATCTTCGCCTCGCGCAAGCTGGCCCAGGTGCTGGTGGCGGCGTCGAAGGCGAAGAGCGTCGCCGCCAAGCTCCAGGCCTTCGCCTCCTTGAGGCTCCGGGACGTGGCGCCGGTGCCGCCGGCCCTCACCGAGCCCACCACCGGGCTCACCATGGGCCAGAGCGCCGAGCAGATGGCCCAGCAGAACGGCATCACCCGGGAGGCGCAGGACGCCTTCTCCTGCCAGAGCCACCGGCGCGCCGCCGACGCCTGGGCCTCGGGGAAGCTCGCCGAGGAGGTCATGCACGTCGCGGTGCCGCCGAAGTACGCCCGGATCGCCTCCCGGGACAACGTGGTGCGCGACGACGCGACGCGGGAGGCGCTCGCCAAGCTGCCGCCGGTCTTCGACCGGAAGTACGGCACCGTCACCGCCGGCAACTCCTCGCCCCTCACCGACGGGGCCGCCGCGGTGCTCCTGATGAGCGAGGAGAAGGCCCGGGCGCTCGGCCTGAAGCCGCTGGCCTTCCTGCGCAGCTACGCCTACGCCGCCCTGGACCCGGCCGAGCAGCTGCTCCAGGGGCCGGCCTTCGCCGCGCCCATCGCCCTGGACCGGGCCGGGCTGCGGCTCGGCGACATGGACCTGGTGGACATGCACGAGGCCTTCGCCGCCCAGGTGCTCTCCAACCTCCAGTGGTTCGGCTCGAAGGCCTTCGCCGAGCGCATCGGCCGCAAGGAGCCGCTCGGCGAGGTGGACCCGGCCCGGCTCAACGTGAACGGCGGCTCCATCGCCATCGGCCACCCCTTCGCCGCCACCGGGGCGCGGATGCTGCTCCAGACCGCCCGGGAGATGGGGCGGCGCAAGGCGGCCCACGCCCTGATCACCATCTGCGCCGCCGGCGCCCTGGGCGCCGCGGTGGTGCTCGACGGCCCCGAGACCTGAGGAGCGAGGAGATCCCATGATGCCCGCCGAGAAAGTGCCGACGAACTTCCGCGTCGAGGTCGAGGACGGCGTCGCCCTGGTGCTCATCGACGTCCCGGGCGAGAGCGTGAACACGCTCTCCCAGGAGGTCGGGGCCGAGCTGCAGGGGCTGGTGGAGTCGCTGGAGAAGGACCCCGCGGTGAAGGCGGTGGTCTTCGCCGGCGGCAAGAAGGAGGGCTTCGTCGCCGGCGCCAAGATCGAGATGCTCCAGGCGGTGAAGAGCGCCGCCGAGGCCGAGGCGCTGGGCCGGGCGGCGCAGCAGGGCTTCGACAGGCTGGAGCGGCTCAAGAAGCCGGTGGTGGCCGCGATCCACGGCCCGGCCCTGGGCGGCGGCCTGGAGTGGGCGCTGGCCTGCCACTGGCGCATCGCCACCGACGACCGGAAGACCCAGCTCGGCCTCCCCGAGGTGCAGCTCGGCGTCATCCCCGGCGCCGGCGGGACGCAGCGGCTGCCGCGCCTCATCGGCATCGCCCAGGCGCTGGACCTGATCCTGGCCGGGAAGACGGTGAAGGCCCGCAAGGCGCTGAAGCTCGGGCTGGTGGACGAGGTGGTGCCGGCCCCGGCGCTGCTCCAGGTGGCGCGCCGGAGGGCCGCCGAGCTGGCCAGCGGGGCGCTCCGGCGCCAGGCGCCGGCCGGCGTGAAGAAGGTCAAGCTCCACGGCCTGGTGGCGGCGGCGACCCAGGTGGCGCTGGAGGAGAACGCCTTCGGGCGCGCCGTGCTGTTCCGCGAGGCCCGCAAGAAGCTCCTCGCGAAGACCCGCGGCCACTACCCGGCCCCGGAGAAGGCGCTGGAGGCGGTCCAGCACGGCTACGAGAAGGGCTTCGCGGAGGGGCTGGCGCGCGAGGCCCGGCTCTTCGGCGAGCTGGCGGTCTCCGACGTGGCCAGGCGGCTCATGGAGATCTTCTTCGCCACCACCGCGCTGAAGAAGGACAGCGGCGTGGACGACCCCTCGGTGAAGGCGCGCCGGGTGGAGCGGGTGGGGGTGCTGGGCGGCGGGCTCATGGGCGGCGGCATCGCCTACGTGACCGCCAACGCCGGCGTCCCGGTGCGGATCCGGGAGCGGGACGACGCCGCGGCCGGGCGCGCCCTGGCCAACGTGCGCGCCGTGCTCGACGAGCGGGTCAAGCGCAGGAGCCTCACCCGCCTGGAGCGGGACCAGGCGATGCGGCTGGTCACCGCCACCACCGACTGGTCCGGCTTCGCCGGCGTCGACGTCCTGGTCGAGGCGGTCTTCGAGGACCTGGCGCTCAAGCAGGAGATGGTGCGGGCCTTCGAGGCGGTGAACCCGAAGGGCCTCTTCGCCACCAACACCTCGTCGATCCCGGTGGGGAAGATCGCCGAGGCGGCGAAGCGGCCCGAGGCGGTGCTGGGGATGCACTACTTCTCCCCGGTCCACAAGATGCCGCTGCTGGAGATCATCGTCACCCCGAAGACCGCGCCCGAGGCGATCGCCACCGCGGTGGCGCTCGGCAAGAGGCAGGGCAAGACGGTGATCGTGGTGAACGACGGGCCGGGCTTCTACACCAGCCGCATCCTGGCCCCGTACGTGAACGAGGCGGCGCAGGTGCTGGTGGAGGGAGCGGCGGTCGAGGAGATCGACCGGGCGCTCACCGGCTGGGGCTTCCCGGTCGGCCCCATCACCCTGCTCGACGAGGTGGGGATCGACGTCGGCGCCAAGGTGGCCAAGGTGATGGCCGGCGCCTTCGGCGACCGGATGCACGCCCCCGAGGCGCTGGCGGAGCTGGTGGCCGACGGGCGGCTGGGCCGCAAGAGCGCGAAGGGCTTCTACACCTACGGCGGGAAGAAGAAGGAGGTGGACCTCGCCGTCTACGACCGCCTCCCCGGCGGCCGCGACCGCAAGCCCGTCGACCGCGAGGCGGTGGCGGAGCGCATCGCCCTGCAGATGGTGAACGAGGCCATCCTCTGCCTCGGCGAGGGCATCCTGCGCAGCGCCCGCGACGGCGACGTCGGGGCGGTCTTCGGCCTGGGCTTCCCGCCGTTCCGCGGCGGCCCGTTCCGTTTCGCCGACGCGATCGGCGCGGGCGCCCTGCTCGAGAAGCTGCGGAGGCTGGAGGCGGCCTTCGGGCCGCGCTTCGCGCCGGCCCCGCTGCTGGTGGAGAAGGCCCGGTCGGGCTCGCGCTTCCACGGGTAGGGGGTGGCCGCCCGCGTGGTGGGTGATCCTGGGTTCAACCACCCACCGGGTGGGGGATTACCCTGCGAATTTCCGGCGTCCTGTCGGGCTTTGCATGAATTGCGGGCCGATTTTCACGTCCCGTTTCGGCCCGGTCTAAGCAGTGGGAGACGAGGTCGTGCTCGCACGGGGTGCGACAGTCTGTCGTTTCCTTCCAGATCTCGTGAAAGGCGTCTGACATGCACAAGAACAGGCAGCTCCTCGGAGCGCTGCTCGCCGCGGCCGTCGCGGCGGCCGGCTGCAGCGGCAGCAAGGGCGACCAGGGCCCTGCCGGCGCGGTCGGCGCCACGGGTCCCACCGGCGCCACGGGTCCCACCGGCGCCGCGGGCGCCAGCACCGGCGTCGTCTCGGGCACGCTCACCTACCTCGCGCCCACCTCGTTGCCCGCCAGCGGCGTCCTGGTGACGGCCACGCCGGGCGGCGCGACCGCGACCTCCGGCGCCACCGGCGCCTACACGCTGACGCTGCCCATCGGCGTCTACTCCCTCTCCTTCACCGGCGCCGGCTACACCGCGGCGACGGTCGCCGGCGTCTCGGTGACCGGCGGCGGCGCGGTCGCCCTGGACAAGGTGCTGGTCCACGCCAGCCCGCTGGTCGTGACCCTGGCGCCGTTCGCCGGCGCCGTCGGCTTCAACCAGACGGTGACCTTCCCGGCGCCGACGACGACCGGCTACTGCGCCACCACCGGCGCCTGCACCTACGCCTGGACGCTGCAGAGCGGCCCGACCGCCGCCGCGGTGTCGGACGCGACGGTCGCCTCGCCGACCTTCACCACCCCGTCGCTCGCCGCCATCGCCGCGGCCAACCTGGCGACCGACCCGGCCGCCAAGGTCCTGGGGCTGCGCATCCCGCACCGGCCCGCCTTCACCGGCATCACCAAGGAGCAGACGCTGACCATGAGCTACAACTGGAAGCTCCTGGTGACCGACGTGGCCACCGGCGTCCAGGGGCAGGCCGTGCTCGCCGTCGCTCCCGCCGCGATGGCCCAGGCCTCCACCTACGTCCCGATCGGCGTGCCCGTCTACTGGCACGACCCGGCCCCCACGGCCACCGCCTACGACTTCGTGGCTCTGACCGGGAAGCCCGCCGCCTCCGCGGCCACCGTGCAGGAGGCCGCCTCGGCCGATCCGTACTTCACGCCGGACGTCGCCGGCACCTACACCATCACCAACGGGACGACCACCTCCATCACCGTCACCGCGCGCACCTACGTCGGCGTGGCCCGTGACTGCGGCGTCTGCCACGCGGCGGGCGGGCCCGGCGAGACCAAGCTGACCGACAAGCTGGACGCCTGGAACAACTCGGCCCACGGCAACTACAACTACTTCAACCTGGGCGATCTCACCGCCTACGTGGCCCCCGGCACCGACCCGGTCCCGCCCAACAGCCACACCCTCTTCGCGAACGGCGTGAACGGCGTGGCCTCCAGCCATTACAACAAGGGCTGCATCGAGTGCCACACCGTCGGCTACGGCGCCAAGGGAGGCTTCGACCAGGTCGCCTTGAGCCTCACGCCTGCCTGGAGCTTCCCCGCCACCCTGGCGCCGACCAACTACGCCGCCGTCCCGGCCGCGCTCCAGCGGCTCGCCGGCATCCAGTGCGAGAGCTGCCACGGCCCCATCGGCGTCTCGGGCGAGCTGCGCCACAACAGCCTCGCCACCGCCCCCAAGGCCGAGTGGGCCGTCGAGGTCTGCGCCAAGTGCCACGACGAGCCGCCCTACCACGACCGGTACGCGCTCTACTCCCAGTCGAAGCACTCCGGCAGCTTCCCCGAGGCCGGCACCACCACCTACCTCACCGACGAGGCCATCGTCGAGCTGCGCGGCACCACCGCCGCCCACTGCGGCCGCTGCCACGCGGCCCAGGGCTTCGGCACCTACGTGGACCAGCAGCAGGCCGGTAACCCCGGCCCCATCGCACGGCCCGCGGGCTACACGGACCCGCAGTTCATCACCTACCTGTCGGGCCTGGGCCTGAACCGGGCCGAGGTGCAGCCGCAGACCTGCCAGGCCTGCCACGACCCGCACTCCACCACCCTGCGCGTCTCCGGCGACACCGGCCCGCTCGCCAACGGCTGGCAGATGAAGGGGGCCGGGAGCGGCGCGATCTGCATGGTGTGCCACAACACCCGCAACGGCGCGCGCGGCGACTTCGTCACCTCCGCCGCCATCGGCGCTCCGCACGCCCCGGTCCAGACCGACCTGTACTTCGGCCAGAACGCCTACTTCATGGGCGCGGGCGGCATGCTCTCGAAGCACGCCGCGGTCACCAACACCTGCACCGGCTGCCACATGGAGCAGCACCCGGCCGGCGTGAACCCGACCGGCGGCGCCACCAACCACACCTTCACGGCCGACGGCACCATCTGCGCCGGCTGCCACGCGGCGGGCGTCGGGCTCGACGCGCTGAAGGGCCAGTTCCTGGTCTCGGTCGGCAACCTCGAGGGGGCGATGGCGACGGCCCTCACCAACGCCGTGACCGTCCTCGGGGCGCCCTCCTACAACGTCAACGTGGAGCACCTGGCCGACCCGCAGCCCGCGGCCATCAACCAGGCGATGACCGTGGCCCCGGCCGCGGTCGGGGTGACCACCTTCCACGGCCAGCCCTACCTGCTCCTGAAGTTCGCCGCCCCGGTGCCCGATCCCTTCGGCACCGCCGGCGCGACCACCACGGTGCTGGCGTCGAAGATCGCCGGCGTCCGGCTCGGCGCGTCCACCACGCCGGCCTTCTCCGCCACCGGCATCGTCGCCAAGTCGGCGTGGAACTACTGCCTCACCGGCGCGGCCGGCGCCGATCCGGCCGCCAACGTGATCCACAACCCGAGCTTCGTGTTCCAGGTGCTCTCGAACAGCTCGACGCAGCTGCTCGGCGCCTGCACCGGCAACCCGGCCGTCTGCACCGGCCTCTAGCCGCCGCCTGAAGCCCCCCCGGGCAACCGGGGACCGGGCCCGGTCCGATCCGTCGGACCGGGCCCTTTTCACGGGGGCTGCGCCCCGGCTCGTCGAGCGCTTCGCCGGGGCCCCTCCCCATGAGTAGACTGCGTCCGTGAAGCTCCGCCGCGTCTACCCGCTGATCATCGGCTTCGTGATCGTCCCCGCCGGCTTCATGCTGACGGTGGGCATCCTCATCCTGGTCTTCGGCTCGGCGGCGCGCGACTACCTCTTCGGCGGCCTGATCCTCGGCCTGGTGGTCACCACCGTCATCGGCGCCGCGGCCACGCTGGCGGTGCTCTACCGCGAGGCCAAGGTGGCCCGGCTGCAGAGCGACTTCGTCAACAAGGTGAGCCACGACCTGCGCACCCCGCTCACCAGCATCCGCATGTTCGTGGAGACCATGCAGATGGGGCGGCTGCCCGAGCCGGCGCGCCAGCAGGAGGCGCTCGCCATCATCGCCGAGGAGACCCGGCGGCTCTCCGCGCTCATCAACCGCCTGCTGGACTGGGCCCGGATGGAGTCGGGCAAGCGCAAGTACCGGCGGGAGCCGGTGGTGGTCTCCGACCTGCTCGACCAGGCCCTGGCGGCGCTGGAGCCGGTCCTGCTGCAGGCGCCGGCCGAGGTGGTCCGCAGCGAGGAGCCGGGGCTGCCGCGGGTGCTGGCCGACCGCGAGGCGGTGGTGGACGCCCTGGTGAACCTGCTCCACAACGCCCACAAGTACACCGGCGACCAGAAGCGCATCGAGATCTCCGCGCTGCGCCGCGGCGCCACGGTGGAGATCCGCGTCGCCGACAACGGCCCGGGCGTCCCCGGCCCGGAGCAGAAGCACATCTTCGAGAAGTTCTACCGGGCCAAGGACCCGCTCGACCGCAGCATCGAGGGCTCCGGCCTCGGCCTCTCGATGGTGAAGCACGTCGTGGAGGCGCACGGCGGCCGGGTCAGCGTCTCCTCGGTGCCGGGCCAGGGGGCCGCCTTCGCCATCACCCTGCCGGCCGAGCCGGAGGGCCCGTGAACGAGAAGATCCTGGTGGTGGAGGACGACCCCTCCATCCTGCGCGGGCTCCAGCTCAACCTCACCATGGAGGGCTACCGGGTCCGCTCCGCCATGGACGGGGAGACCGGCCTGCGGCTGGCGCGCAGCGAGCGGCCCGACCTGCTGGTGGTGGACGTCATGCTCCCCCGGCTCGGCGGCCTGGAGCTGGTGCGGGAGGTGCGGGCCACGGACCCGGACGTGCCCATCGTCATCCTCTCCGCCAAGGGGCACGAGAGCGACAAGGTGACCGGGCTGTCGCTCGGCGCCGACGACTACATCGTGAAGCCCTTCTCGCTGAAGGAGCTGCTGGCCCGCATCGACGCCGCGCTGCGCCGCCGCCGGGTCCGGGGCGAGACCGGCGCCGGCCGGTCGCTCCGCCGCTTCGGCCGCGCCGAGGTGGACCTGGCGGCGCGCCGCCTCCGGGTGGACGGGGCGCCGGTGGAGCTGACGCAGAAGGAGTACGACCTGCTGGCCTTCTTCCTCTCCCACCCCGGGCGCGCCTTCCGGCGCGAGGAGCTGGTGCGGGCGGTGTGGGGCAGCTCCTACGAGGGCACGGCCCGCACCGTGGACAACTTCGTGGCCCGGCTCCGGGCCCACATCGGCGACGACGCCGACGCGCCCCGGTACCTCGAGACCGTCCGCGGCGTGGGCTACCGCTTCACCCCGGGGTGACCCGCCGGGCCGGCCCGCGGGCGCCTACCCGCCCCAGTCCAGGATCACCTTCCCGCACTGGCCGGAGCGCATCACCTCGAAGGCCTCGTGGAACTGGGCGGCGCGGAAGCGGTGGGTGAGGACGTGGGAGACGTTCATGCCCGCCTGGAGCAGGCTGGCCATCTTGTACCAGGTCTCGAACATCTCCCGGCCGTAGATGCCCTTCAGCACGAGCCCCTTGAAGATCACCTGGCTCCAGTCGATGGCGATGGGGGCGGAGGGGATGCCGAGCAGCGCCACCCGGCCGCCGTTGTTCATCACCTGGAGCAGCTCGCGGAAGGCGTCGGCGCTGCCCGACATCTCCAGCCCGACGTCGAAGCCCTCGGTCATCCCCAGGTGCCGCATCACGTCGGCGAGGGGGCGCTCCCGCGGGTTCACCGCGTGGGTCACGCCCATCCTCCGGGCCACGTCGAGCCGGTACTCGTTGACGTCGGTGATCACCACGTAGCGGGCGCCGACGTGGCGCGCCACCGCGGCGGCCATCAGGCCGATGGGCCCGGCGCCGGCGACGAGCACGTCCTCCCCGACCAGGTCGAAGGAGAGGGCGGTGTGCACCGCGTTGCCCAGCGGGTCGAGGAAGGCGGCGACGTCGTCGGGGATCTCGGGGGTGAGCGAGAAGACGTTGCTGGCCGGCATGGCCACGTACTCGGCGAAGCAGCCGGGCCGGTTCACCCCCAGCCCCTGGGTGTTGCGGCACAGGTGGCGCCGCCCGGCGCGGCAGTTGCGGCAGTGGCCGCAGGTGACGTGCCCCTCCACCGAGACCCGGTCGCCGGGGGCGAAGCCGGCCACGTGGCTCCCCACCGCCGCCACCTCGCCGGCGCACTCGTGCCCCACCGCCATGGGCACCGGGATGGTGGCCTGGGCCCAGGCGTCCCAGTTGTAGATGTGGAGGT
>JAJZTO010000034.1 GCA_021848865.1 Myxococcales bacterium | reverse complement strand
CGCCGTACGTGAAGGGCTCGTTCACGGCGATGCGGGCCTGCTGCTGCCGGTTCCCGTCCAGGATCGAGACGTGGGAGAGGAAGGACTTCACCTCGTCCTCGCGCCGCTCGAACACCAGCGCGCCCTGGCGGGTCCGCACGTAGTCCTGGCGGGCCGCCAGCAGCGGCCGCGTCTCGCGCGCCACCCCGTCCACCGCGACCTCCAGCACCGCCGACGGGTTCCGGAGCGCGGTGCCCTGGCCCGCCGGGTCGGCGGCGTCGGGAAGCAGGGTCTTGATGCGGAAGGAATCGCCGCCGGGCAGGAGGTGCTTCACCCCCACCTCCGGGTCGAAGCTGGCCTGGAGCCGGGCGCCGGCGGCGTCCACCGCGTAGTAGCCCACCCGGAACTCGGGCGTGTAGCGGACCAGGTCGAAGCGGTCGAGCCGCAGGTCGAAGCCCAGCGGCGCCACGGCGCCGGTGGGGACGCCGTTGCGCGTCACCATCACCCGGGTGGCCGTCTCGCCGCCGGCGTGCAGGTCCACCCGCCCCTTCACCGCCAGGGCCGCCGAGGCGCCGGCGCCGGCCAGCGAGGCGATGAGGCCGAGGTGGCAGGTGAAGAACCCCAGGCTCTTCACCTTCACCGGCCAGCGCAGCATCGCCGAGTTCACCAGCCCGGCGAGGAACAGGGCGATGAAGCCGGCGAACCAGAGGCTGTGGAAGATGTCGTCGAGCCGCAGCGCTACGATGAGCGAGCCGACCGCGCCGTAGCGCGACTCGTAGAACTCCATGGGCTTGTTCTGGAGGATGAGCGTGCCCAGGACCGCCGCCCCCGAGAGGACGGCGAGCAGCGTCGAGGTGAACCGGAACCCGGCCAGGGTCTCGCGCCAGCGCCCGGGGAGCACCCGGGAGAGCACGAGCAGGAACAGGCCGGCGGTGCCGGCCCCGATCACCAGGGCCCAGGGGCCGGGGGCGATGAAGATCTGGAGCAGGCCGCCGAGCGCCAGGGCGCCGGCCAGGAGCCAGGTGGTCTGGCGGGTCTCCCGCTCGGCCGCGGAGGGCTGCGCCGCGCGGGCGGGAGGGGCCGTCGAGGCGGCCAGGGCAGGGGAATCGCTTGCGTTCACGTGGACCTCCGGACGGGCGCCCTTGAGCAAGGGCCGTGCCCCCCGGTCCATTCCCGAAGCGGGCGTGATCCAAAGCAATCCGGCGAGATGCGGCAGCTTGCCGCGTGAAGGGCCGGCGCAGGAACCGTCGGGTCGCGGGCGGACAGCGCAAAGCTTTCGCGGGGTTGGGCCGGGTCAGGCGACGGGGATCAAGAGCCGCCGCGGCGCAGCGCCTCCGGATCGGCGGGCCCGGGGGCGGTCAGCTCCGGCGCGAGGGTGGAGCGCGGGAGCTCCTCCACGCCCGAGAGCTCCGCGATCCGCGCCGAGGCAGGCCCCGCGCCCAGCTCCCTGAACTTGCGCGCCGACACCAGCACCCGCGACTCGAGGGAGCCGACGAAGTCGTTGTAGGCCTTCACCGATCCGCCCAGGCTCTTGCCGAGCCGCTCCACGTGCTCCCCGAGCTTGGCGAGCCGCTCGTAGAGCTCGCCGCCCAGCTCCGAGACCTTCCGCGCGCTCTCGGCGATGGCCTCCTCGCGCCAGCCGAGGGCCACCGCCTTCAGCAGCCCCACCAGCGTCATCGGCGTCGCGAGGAGCACGCCCGCCTCGATGGCCCGCTCCGGGATCTGCGGATCCTGCTCCAGCGCCGCGTAGAGCACCCCCTCGTTGGGCAGGAAGAGGACCACGAACTCGGGCGTGACGCCGATGTGCTCCTGGTACTGCTTCTGCGCGAGCTTGGCGACGTGGTCGCGGACCTGCCGGGCGTGGTCGGCGAGCCGCGCCCGCCGGGTGGGCTCGTCCGCCGCCTCGCAGGCGTCGAGGTAGGCGGCGAGCGGCGCCTTCGCGTCCACGGCGACCACGCGGCCGTTGGACATCCGCACGATCAGATCCGGCCGCAGCCTGCCGCCGGTCCCCTCCACGGTGTGCTGCTCCTCGAAGTCGCAGTGCTCCTCCATCCCGGCCAGCTCGACCACCCGCCGGAGCTGCACCTCGCCCCAGCGCCCGCGGACCTGGGGGGCCCGGAGCGCCTGGACCAGCTTGCCGGCCTCCTGGCGCAGCGCCCCCTGCGCCTCGCCCAGCAGCCGCACCTGGGCCTGCAGCTCGGCGTAGGCGCCGACCCGCGCCTTCTCCAGCTCCCCGAGCCGGTCGCCGAGCTTCGCCACCGTCTCCTTCACCGGGGCCACCAGCTCCCCGATGGCCGTCTGGCGCCGGGCCAGGTCACCCTGGGCGCCGGCCTGGAACTTCTCCAGGGAGGCCTGGGCCAGGTCGAGGAACTGGCGGCCCTGGGCCTGGAGGGCGTCGGCCGACAGGGCCTTGAAGGCGTCGGTGAGCCGGGCCTGGGCCGAATCCAGCAGGGCGGCCTTCTCGGCGGCGCCGCGCCGCTCCTCGGCGAGCGTCGCCTCCAGCGCGGCGCGTCGCTCCGCCTCGGCGCGGAGCGCGTCGGCCGCGGCCGCGGCCTCCACCGCGCGCGCCTCCGCCGCGCGGCCGCGCAGCCAGGCGACCGCCACGGCGGCGCCCAGGGTGAGCCCGACGGCGAAGGCGAGAAGCAGGAATCCGGTGTCCAAGGAGGCGCTCCATCCGGCGGCGGCCGGAGCGGCAACGTAACACCTGGTACCGACACGGCCGGGGGGCGGGACGCGTCCCCGCACTCGGCCCTGGGGACCCGTGGCGGCGGGGCTCGTTCCCGCCCCGCGGACGCGGGATCCAGGATGCCGTGAGGATGCCGGCGGTCGGCCCGCCGCGCGCGTCCTCCGCGCGGCCGCGCACCCTTGCACGGCGCATCCCGACGCGCTATCCCCTTCCTCTTCCCCTTTTTCGCGGGCTGCAAGGAATCCAGCCGAGATGACAGCGCACGGCCTCCCCCCTCCGCAGGGCCTCTACGACCCCCGCCACGAGCACGACGCCTGCGGCTTCGGCTTCGTCTGCGACATCCAGGGGCGACGCTCCCACGCCATCGTGCGGGACGCGCTCACGGTGCTGGTGAACCTGGAGCACCGCGGCGCCTCCGGCGCCGAGAAGGCCACCGGCGACGGCGCCGGCCTGCTCATGCAGCTGCCCCACGCCTTCCTGGCCCGGGCGGCGGGCGCGGCCGGGGTCAAGCTCCCGGCCCCGGGGCAGTACGGCGTGGGCATGCTCTTCCTGCCCCAGGACGCCCAGAGCCGCGAGGCCTGCGTCCGGCTGGTCGAGGGGGTCGTCGCCACCGAGGGGCTGAAGCTGCTCGGCTGGCGCGAGGTCCCGACCGACAACGCCGGCCTGGGGGCGACCGCCAAGGCCAGCCAGCCGGTGATCTCCCAGCTCTTCCTCGGCCGCCCCGAGGGGCTGGCCGACGAGATGGCCTTCGAGCGCAAGCTCTACGTGGTGCGGCGGCTGGTGGAGAAGGAGGTCTCGCGCTCGGCCATCCCGCAGCGCGGCCAGTTCTACGTCCCCTCGCTGTCGACGCGGACCATCGTCTACAAGGGGATGCTGAACGCCTCCCAGCTCGTCACCTTCTACCCGGACCTGAACGACCCGGCGGTGGACAGCGCCATCGCCATGGTCCACTCCCGCTTCTCCACCAACACCTTCCCGTCGTGGGGCCGAGCCCACCCCTACCGCTACATCTCGCACAACGGCGAGATCAACACGCTGCGCGGCAACATCAACTGGATGCACGCGCGGCAGTCGCAGATGTCGTCGTCGCTCTTCGGCGACGAACTGAAGAAGATCCTCACCGTGGTGGACCTGGAGGGCTCGGACTCGTCGATGTTCGACAACGTCCTGGAGCTGCTCCACCTGGCGGGCCGCTCCCTGCCGCACGCCATGATGATGATGGTGCCGGAGCCCTGGAGCCGGCACGAGTCGATGTCGCCCGAGAAGCGGGCCTTCTACGAGTACCACTCCTGCCTGATGGAGCCCTGGGACGGCCCGGCCTCGATCGCCTTCACCGACGGCACCCGCGTCGGCGCCACCCTGGACCGCAACGGCCTGCGGCCGGCCCGCTACTACGTCACCAAGGACGACCTGGTGGTGATGGCCTCCGAGGTCGGCGTCCTCGACATCCCGCCGGAGCGCATCCTGAAGAAGGGGCGGCTCCAGCCGGGCCGGATGTTCCTGGTGGACACCGCCGAGAAGCGCATCGTCTCCGACGAGGAGCTGAAGCAGCGCGTCGCCTCGGAGCAGCCCTACCGGGAGTGGCTGGACCGCCACCTGGTGACGCTGGACGACCTGCCCCGGCCCAGCCGCGTCATCGCACCGGACCACGAGACGGTGCTGCGGCGCCAGGAGGCCTTCGGCTACACCGCCGAGGACGTCCGCGTCCTCATCAACCCCATGGCGGCCGAGGGCACCGAGCCCATCGGCTCGATGGGCACCGACACGCCGCTGGCGGTCCTCTCCGACAAGCCGCAGCTGCTCTACTCCTACTTCAAGCAGCTCTTCGCCCAGGTGACCAACCCCCCGGTGGACGCCATCCGCGAGGAGCTGGTGATGGGCTCGGACCAGGCCATCGGCCCCGAGGAGAACCTGCTGGAGCCGGGGCCGGGCGCGGCCCGCCAGGTGGCGCTGGGCTCCTCGGTGCTCACCAACGAGCAGCTGGAGAAGCTCCGGAACCTGGACGGCGGCCCGGAGGCCCACGGCTTCAAGAGCATCACCCTGCCCATCCTCTTCAAGGCGGCCGACGGCGGCGCCGGGCTGCGCAAGGCCATCGAGGCGGTGCGCGACCGCTGCAGCGAGGCCATCGACGAGGGCACGAACCTCATCATCCTCTCCGACCGCGGCCACAACGAGGAGGACGCCCCCATCCCGGCGCTGCTGGCGGTGTCGGCGGTGCAGCACCACCTGCTCTACGAGGGCACCCGCACCCAGGTGGGGCTGGTGCTGGAGTCGGGCGAGCCGCGCGAGGTCCACCACTTCGCGCTGCTGGTGGGCTACGGCGCCAGCGCGGTGAACCCGTACCTGGCCTTCGAGACCATCCACGACCAGATCCGGCTGGGGATGCTGAAGGGGCCGCCGGACGTGGCCGAGAAGAAGTACGTGAAGGCGGTCAACAAGGGCATCGTCAAGGTGATCTCCAAGATGGGGATCTCCACCATCCAGAGCTACCACGGCGCCCAGGTGTTCGAGGCCATCGGCCTGAACCAGGACTTCGTCGACGAGTACTTCACCTGGACGCCGAGCCGCATCGGCGGCGTGGGCATCGACGTGGTGGCCCGCGAGGTGAAGGCGCGCCAGGACCGCGCCTACCCGCCCAAGCGGCCCATCGTCCACAAGCAGCTGGGCGTCGGCGGCCAGTACCAGTACCGCCAGGACGGCGAGTACCACCTCTTCAACCCGCTCACCATCCACAAGCTCCAGTTCGCCTGCCGCGCCGGGAGCTACCAGACCTTCAAGGAGTACACGAAGCTGGTGGACGACCAGGCCCGGAACCTCTGCACCCTGCGCGGGCTGATGGACCTGGTGCCCGGCCCCAAGCCGGTGCCCATCGAGGAGGTCGAGCCGGTCGAGGCCATCGTGCGCCGCTTCAAGACCGGCGCCATGAGCTACGGCTCCATCTCCAAGGAGGCGCACGAGACGCTGGCCGTGGCCATGAACCGGCTCGGCGGCAAGTCCAACACCGGCGAGGGCGGCGAGGACCCGGCCCGCTACCGGAAGCTGCCGGGCGGGGACTCGAAGAACAGCGCCATCAAGCAGGTGGCCTCGGGCCGCTTCGGCGTCACCAGCAACTACCTGGTGAACGCCCAGGAGCTGCAGATCAAGATGGCCCAGGGTGCCAAGCCCGGCGAGGGCGGGCAGCTCCCCGGCCACAAGGTCTTCCCGGAGATCGCCCGGACCCGGCACGCCACCCCCGGGGTGGGGCTGATCAGCCCGCCGCCGCACCACGACATCTACTCGATCGAGGACCTGGCGGAGCTGATCCACGACCTGAAGAACGCCAACCACAAGGCCCGCATCTCGGTGAAGCTGGTGGCCGAGGTGGGGGTCGGCACCATCGCCGCCGGCGTCGCCAAGGCCCACGCCGACGTGGTGCTCATCAGCGGCCACGACGGCGGCACCGGCGCCTCGCCGCTCACCTCCATCAAGCACGCCGGCATCCCCTGGGAGCTGGGGCTGGCCGAGACCCACCAGGTGCTGGTGCTGAACAACCTCCGCTCCCGCATCGCGGTGGAGGTGGACGGCCAGCTCAAGACCGGGCGCGACGTGGTCATCGGCGCGCTGCTGGGCGCCGAGGAGTTCGGCTTCGCCACCGCGCCGCTGGTGGTGATGGGCTGCGTGCTGATGCGGGTCTGCCACCTGAACACCTGCCCGGTCGGCGTCGCCACCCAGGACCCGCAGCTGCGCAAGCGCTTCACCGGCGACCCGGCCCACGTGGTGAACTTCATGCGCTTCATCGCGCAGGAGGTCCGCGAGTACATGGCGCTGCTCGGCTACCGCACCATCGACGAGATGGTGGGGCGCTCCGAGCGGATCGAGATGCGGCGGGCGGTGGACCACTGGAAGGCGCGCAACCTCGACTTCACCCGCATCCTCCACAAGCCGACGGTGCCCCGGCACTACGGCCGCACCTGCCAGATCCCGCAGGACCACGGGCTCGACGAGTCGCTCGACGCCACCCGCCTGCTGGAGCTGTGCCGCCCGGCGCTGGAGGACGGGCGCCCGGTGCGGGCCACGCTCCCCATCCGCAACACCAACCGGGTGGTCGGCACCATGGTCGGCAGCGAGGTGACCCGCCGGCACGGCCCCGCCGGGCTGCCCGAGGACACCATCCGGCTGCACTTCCAGGGCTCGGCCGGCCAGAGCTTCGGCGCCTTCCTGCCGCCGGGCGTCACCCTGCTGCTGGAGGGGGACGCCAACGACTACATCGGCAAGGGGCTCTCCGGCGGCAGGCTGGTGGTCTTCCCGCCCGAGAAGGCCGGCTTCGTCCCCGAGGAGAACGTCATCGTCGGCAACGTGGCCTTCTACGGCGCCACCGCCGGCGAGGCCTACGTCCGCGGCGTGGCCGGCGAGCGCTTCGCGGTGCGCAACTCCGGGGTGCGCGCGGTGGTCGAGGGGGTCGGCGACCACGGCTGCGAGTACATGACCGGCGGCTGCGTGGTGGTGCTCGGCCCCACCGGCCGCAACTTCGCGGCCGGCATGTCGGGCGGCCTCGCCTACGTGCTCGACGAGCAGGGCGGCTTCGAGGGGGTCTGCAACCGGGAGATGGTCTCGGTGGAGCCGCTCGGGGAGCCCGGCGAGATCGCCGAGGTGCGGGCCATGGTGGAGCGGCACGCCGCGCTCACCGGCAGCGCCCGCGCCCGGGCGCTGCTCGACCGCTGGGACGACACCGTCCGGAAGCTCCGGCGGGTGATCCCCAACGACTACCGCCGCGTCCTCGAGGCGCAGCGCCGGATGCTGGCGAAGGGGCTCTCGCCGGAGGAGGCCGCCATGGCCGCCTTCGAGGAGAACGCCCACGACGCCATGCGGGTGGGTGGGACCTAGGACATGGGAAAGCCGACCGGCTTCATCGACTACCCCCGGGAGCCGGCGCACGCCCGCGACCCGCTGGTCCGGATCAAGGACTGGAGCGAGGAGCACCCGCCCTACGGGGAGGAGACGCTGCGCCAGCAGGGGGCGCGCTGCATGGACTGCGGCGTGCCCTTCTGCCACACCGGGCGGCTCATCGCCGGGATGGCCTCCGGCTGCCCGGTGAACAACCTCGTCCCCGAGTGGAACGACCTCGTCTACCGGGGCCAGTGGCGCGAGGCGCTCATCCGCCTCCACAAGACCAACAACTTCCCGGAGTTCACCGGCCGGGTCTGCCCCGCGCCCTGCGAGGGCTCCTGCACCGTCGGCATCAGCGCGCCGCCGGTGACCATCAAGAACATCGAGTGCCAGATCATCGACCGGGGCTGGGGGCAGGGCTGGGTGAAGCCCGAGCCGCCGCTGGCCCGCACCGGCAAGCGGGTGGCGGTGGTGGGCAGCGGGCCGGCCGGGCTCGCCGCCGCGGCGCAGCTGAACCGCGCCGGCCACTACGTCACCGTCTTCGAGCGGGCCGACCGGGTGGGGGGGCTGCTGATGTACGGCATCCCCAACATGAAGCTGGACAAGAAGGTGGTGGAGCGGCGGGTCCGGCTCATGGCCGACGAGGGGGTGCGCTTCGTCACCGGGATGGAGGTGGGCAAGCACTTCCCGGCCTCGCGGCTGCTCTCCGACTTCGACGCCGCGATGCTCACCACCGGCGCCACCGCGGCCCGCGACCTCCCCACCGAGGGGCGCAAGCTCCAGGGCATCCACCTGGCGATGGAGTTCCTCGCCGCCAACACCCGGAGCCTGCTCGACTCCGCCCACCAGGACGGGAAGTTCATCTCGGCCAAGGGGAAGCACGTGGTGGTGATCGGCGGCGGCGACACCGGGACCGACTGCGTCGGCACCGCCATCCGCCACGGGGCCAGGAGCGTCACCCAGCTGGAGATCCTGCCGCGGCCGCCCGACCAGCGGGCCGCCGACAACCCCTGGCCGCAGTGGCCCAAGGTCTACAAGCTCGACTACGGCCAGGAGGAGGCCCGGGCGCTCTGGGGCGCCGACCCGCGCCAGTACGCGATGCAGACCAGGCGCTTCCTGGGCGACGCCGCCGGCCGGGTCACCGGCATGGAGATCTGCCAGATCGAGTGGCTGCGGGGCCCGGAGGGCAAGCCGCTCGGGCCGCGCGAGATCGAGGGGACCCACCGCACCATCCCCGCCGACCTGGTGCTGCTGGCGCTCGGCTTCCTCGGGCCGGAGAAGGCGCTGCCCCAGGAGCTGGGGTGCAAGCTGGACGAGCGCGGCAACGTGGCCACCGACGAGGAGAAGATGACCAGCGTCCCCGGCCTCTTCGCGGCCGGCGACTGCTCGCGCGGCCAGTCGCTGGTGGTCTGGGCAATCCACGAGGGGCGCAAGGCGGCCCGCGGCGTGGACAAGTACCTCATGCACGGCGAGACCGTGCTGCCCCCCTGACTCACGCGGGGCGGCCGCACCGTCAGTGCCTTGGGCCTTGGCCTTGGGGCCTTGGGGCCTTGGTGCCGGACAAGAAGGCGTGGCGGATCGAACGGATGGGCGGAGTGGTCCCCGTCATCGTGGCAACTGTCGGTGACCAAGGAGCCCTTGGGCGCGGAGAGGTGCGCTTCCAGGGCGATCAGCCGGGCCCGCGCGTTACCCGCCCTGGCCGAGTCAGCGTGCGGCCGCACTCGCAGGGCAGGGTTCGCGCACCGCGGAGGCGCGCGAGCCGGTATCGAGCTGATGACACGACAGTCTACGAGGGAGGCGAGAGGCCGCAGGCGACGAGGCGGCCGGCGACCCAGGGCGCGTCGCCGATGAAGGGGACGTCGACGAGGTCGGAGCGGCGGTGAATCAGGCCGTCGGTGAGCGGCCGGGCAAAGAGGTGGAGGTAGGCCTTGCGCCGCTGGGCAGGGGAGGACCCGAGCGCCAGGTATTCCGGTGCGTCGGTGATGAGGTCGTCCTTCTCTCCGTAGGCGTAGTGGCGATGGCTGGACCAGCGCCAGGCGGCGGCTGACCGAACCAGGCCGGCGCGGACCGGGTTCAGGTCGCCGTAGCGCATCACCACGAGCTGGTGGCGGCCGTCCTGGATGAGGGGGGAGCGGAGGCGCTCCATGACGACTTGTCCGCGGCCCCCGGTCCGCCGATTGAACCAGCGGGCGAATCCCCAGTTGACGACCTTCCAGAAGGCGCTGAAGGCAAGCTGGCCGAACCTGGAGCGGACCTGGACATGGGGATGGGTGCCCATGAGGCAGTACGAGTAAATGAGGATCCCGAACCTCGGCGCGTACTTGGCGAGCAGTTCGAGGAACTTGGCGCAGGCGGCGTCGGAGTCGAGGACCAGGGCGTGGCCGTGGCTGCGCCAGGTGCAGTGGTTGGTGCTGCCCTCCCCGACGAGGAGTGCGCGTGGGATGCGGGCCATTCCGAGACGCAGGCACAGCAAGAGACGCGCCAGCGTTCGTTGCCCGCTTCACGACAAGAGAACATCGGGTGGGCCGTGTCCGGCACCGAGGCCCTGTGGGCCGTGTCCGGCACCGAGGCCCTGTGGGCCGTGTCCGGCACCGAGGCCCCCGAGGCCCGAGGCCCGAGGCCGCGGACCCGAGGACGGCCGCCCTCGAATGGTCAGCCCCCGATCCCCATCATCGGCAGCGTCACCAGCCTCGCTCCCTCCTCGTCCATGTGGTGGCGAGGTGCCTTCCGCCCCAGCGCTGCCGACACCCCTTCCGCCAAAGCCTCATCGGAGGCGCCAGCGCGGACGAGGTCCCGAAGATTCAGCCGCTCGCTTCCCCCCAGGCACGCCTGGAAGCCGCCGTCGGCGGTGATGCGCGCGCGGTTGCAGCTCTCGCAGAAATTCTCAGTGATCGCGCCGATGAAGCCCACGTAGCCGCCAGCCCCCCGCATGTAGTGCGCTGGTCCCCAGCCGCGCTTCATGTCCGGCACCAGTGCCACGCCTTGCGCCGCCAGCTTGCACTTGACCTCGCCGGTGGGCACGGGCACGCCGTCGCCGAAGGGCATGAGTTCGATGAACCGGGGGGTTGCCCCCCGGGCCCAGGCGTGCCGCACCAGGTCGCCGAGCTCGCCGTCGTTCACGCCCGCCATCACCACCGTGTTGAGCTTGAGCGAGCCGAACCCGGCTGCAGCGGCGGCGTCGATGCCGTCCAGCACCTCGTGCAGCCGGGCGCCGCGCCCGCTGACGCGCACCAGCGTCGCCGCGTCCAGCGTGTCGAGCGAGACGTTGAGCGCCAGCACGCCGGCGTCGCGCAGCCGGACGGACAGCTCCCGGAGTCGGTGGCCGTTGGTGGTGAGCGCCACCTCCTCGATGCCCGGCGTGGCGCGGATGTCCGCGGCGATCTCCACCACCTCGCGGCGCAGCGTCGGCTCGCCACCGGTCAGGCGCACGCGGCGCACGCCCAGGCCGGCGAAGGCGGCCACCACGCGGCGGATCTCGGCGCGGGACAGGATCCGGTCCCCGTCCTCGTAGTTGGAGACCGAGCAGTAGCTGCACCGGAAGTTGCACCGGTCCGTGAGCGACAGGCGCAGGTACTGGATGTGCCGCCCCTGCGCGTCGAGCAGCCGGCGCGGCGCGCAGGCGCCGCTCCGCGACACGTCCGTGATTCCGTCGAGCAAGGCCACCTCGCGCACCCACCCCGATCCGTACCTCGGGGCCTCCGGGGGCGTCCGGAGCGTCTAACGAGACGGACCGCCTCTCGCCACGGCGGAATGGACGTTGACGCGCCTGGGGGCCCGGCCCCATCCGTGATACTCGTCTTCGTTCTCGACCGGAGGCGGACGATGGAATCCTTGCAGGGCAAGGTGGCGGTCATCACCGGCGCGACGGGCGGACTGGGGATGGCCCTGGCGCGCCAGTGCGCGGCGCGGGGGATGCGGCTGGTGCTGGCCGACCTGGACGCGGGGGCCCTGGAGAGGGCCGTCGCCCAGTTCGGCGGTCCGGAGCGATGCGCCGGGCGCCCCACCGACGTCACGCGAGCCGAGGAGGTGGAGGCCCTGGCGCGCTTCACCGGGGAGCGCTTCGGCGCGCCCTTCCTGGTCTTCAACAACGCCGGCGTGGGGGTGTCCAAGACCATCGCCGAGACCACCGTCAACGACTGGCGCTGGGTCCTGGGCGTGAACCTCTGGGGCGTGCTTCACGGCATCGCCGCCTTCCTGCCGCGGATGCAGGCGGGGGGCGGCCGGATCGTGAACACCGCCTCGGCCGCCGGCTTCCTCTCCGAGCCCTGCATGGGCGCCTACTCGGTGAGCAAGCACGCCGTCGTGGTGCTGAGCGAGACCCTGCGCCGGGAGCTGGAGCTGGAGCGGAGCCGCGTCGGCGTGACGGTCCTCTGCCCCGCCTTCTTCCCCACCGGCATCAACCAGTCGGAGCGGAACCGCCCGGCGGAGCTCGCGAGCCCGCCAGCGGCCTCGGCGCTGGCCCAGGCGGCCAAGGCCCAGCTCGAGAAGGCGGTGAACCACGGCAGGCTCGGCGCCGACGACGTCGCGGCGAGGACGCTGGAGGCCGTGGAGGGGGAGCGGTTCTACGTCTTCACCCACCCGAAGATCCGGCTCGCCATCGAGGAGCGGATGCGCCCCATCCTGGCGGCCTTCCCGTCGAGGTAGCCGGGCCGGTCGGGTCGGACGGAGCTCGGAGCCGGGCCGGCGGTCGCGGCCGTGCGCGGGAACGGGCGGGGTCGAACCACGGGACCCCCACTGCCGCGGGCGGCGGTGCGGCCACCGCCCTCGCGCTATCCCTCCAGCTCCCCCTGCTTCTTCTCCCACTCCTCGTACAGCTCCGGCAGCTCCTCGTTCGCCTCCGCCAGCGCCGTGAGGTGCGGCCGCGCCCGCGGGAAGTCCTGGTAGAGCGCCGGGTCGGCCAGCGCCTCCTCCGCCGCCTTCTTCGCCCCCTCCAGCTCCGCGATGCGCGCCTCCAGCCGGGCGACGGCCTCGCGGATGGGCTTCTCGCGCCGGTAGCGCTCGTTGCGCGCCTCGGCCTCGGCGCGCCGCCGCTCCCTGTCGTTCGACCCGGCGCCGGCGGCCTCGGCGCCGCCGTTCCCGCCCGCCGCTCCCCCCGGCGCCGCGGCCTCGGCCAGCTGCCGCTGGTGGTAGAGCCAGTCGTCGAGGTTGCCGGGGGCGTCGACGATCCCGCCGTCCTTCACCTCCCAGGTGCGGGTGGCGAGCCGGTTCAGG
>JAJZTO010000033.1 GCA_021848865.1 Myxococcales bacterium | reverse complement strand
TGAACTTCTCCCGCCGCCAGGCGATGGCGCCGTCGCCGCCGTCGCCGGCCTTCACGCGGATGCGGACCTCGTCGACGAACTTCACGCGGTCCTCACCATACTTCGGGGTGGGGCCCCAGCGAAGCTGGGGAGGGGCTGGGCCCCTCCCCGCGGGACGGCGCGCGAGGCGCAGCCGAAGCGCGACAGGGGCCCGCGGGGCTGGGGTGGGGCCCCGACGGCTCTGCCGGCGGGGCGGGGACGCAGTCCCCGTTAGACAGACTTGGGGACGATCGAGACGACGCGCCGGTCGCCCCGGGTCTTCGAGAACTTCACCGTCCCGTCCACCAGGGCGAAGAGGGTGAAGTCCTTGCCCATCCCGACGTTCGAGCCGGGGTGGAACTTGGTGCCGAGCTGGCGGATCAGGATGTTGCCCGCCTCGACCGCCTCGGAGCCGTAGATCTTGATCCCGCGCCGCTGGCCCTGCGAGTCGCGGCCGTTGCGCGAGGAACCCTGTCCTTTTTTGTGAGCCATGGCTTCGTCCTTCTCTCGCGGCCTACGCGTTCACCGCGGTGATCTTGATCTCGGTGAAGGGCTGCCGGTGGCCGCGCTTCTTGGTCCAGCCTTCCTTCTTCTTGCGGAAGTGGACCACCTTCTTGTGCTTGCCCTGGCCGACGATCTCGCCCTCGACGGCCGCGCCGGCGACGGTGGGCTTCCCCACCCGCGCCTCGCCCTCGCCGCCGACGAGCAGCGCCTCGAACTTCACCTTGGCGCCGACGTCGCCCGTCAGCTTCTCGATCTTGAGCGTGTCGCCGGTGGCGACGCGGTACTGCTTCCCGCCGGTCTGGATCACCGCGTACATCGAGCTGCTCCTTGAACGAAAAAACCCGTGGGCTTCCAGGGTTCTGGCTCGAGCGCACCACGCGCGAGCCGGCCCCGGACCTCCGGGAGGGCGGTTCTATACGATCGGCCCGGCCGGCCTGTCAAGGATTCCCGGGCCTTGTGCCCGGCCGAGCGCCTCCAGGGCCGGTCCGTAGGGGGCCCGGGCCAGGCCGCGCTCGGTGACGATGGCCGTGACCAGCGCCGCCGGGGTCACGTCGAAGGCCGGGTAGCGGGCCGGGACGCCCAGGGGCGCCACCCGGAGCCCCCCGATGACCGTGACCTCGTCGCCGCTGCGCTCCTCGATGGGGATGGCGCCGCCGTCGGGCGTGTCGCGGTCCACCGTGCTCCAGGGGGCGGCCACGTAGACGGGCAGCCGGTGGTGCGCCGCCAGCACCGCCAGCCCGTAGGTGCCGATCTTGTTGGCGACGTCGCCGTTCCGGGCGATGCGGTCGGCCCCCACCACCACCGCGTCGACCTCGCCGCGCGCCATGAGCCAGCCGGCCATGCCGTCGGTGAGCACCGTCACCGGGATGCCGTCGCGCTGCAGCTCCCAGGCGGTGAGGCGCGCCCCCTGGAAGAAGGGCCGGGTCTCGTCGGCCAGCACGGTGACGGCGTTGCCGGCCTCCACCGCGGCGCGGACGATCCCCAGGGCGGTGCCGTAGCCGGCGGTGGCCAGCGCCCCGGCGTTGCAGTGGGTGAGCACGCGGGCCCCGGGCGGCAGCAGCGGCGCCCCCAGCGCCCCCAGGCGCCGGCAGGCGGCCTCGTCCTCGTCGCGGATGGCCTGGGCCTCGGCCAGCACGGCCTCGCCCCCCTCGCCGAAGCGGCGCGAGACGCGGCGCACCGCCCAGGCCAGGTTCACCGCGGTGGGGCGGGCGCGCGCCAGCAGCTCGGCGTGGCGGGCCAGCGCCGCGGCGTCGGCGCCGCGGCGGGCGTCGGCGGCCAGCCCGAAGGCGGCGGCCACGCCGATGGCCGGGGCGCCGCGCACCGCCAGGGTGCGGATGGCGTCGGCCACCTCGGCCGAGGAGCGCAGCGCCAGCCAGCTCTCCACCCCGGGGAGCTCGCGCTGGTCGAGCAGCCGGACGGTGTCGTCCCGGTCGTCGTAGCGCACCGGCCGCAGCGGTTCCTTCACGGCGATCTCCGCCGGCCGATCCGTCCGGTGTACCGCAGGGTGAAGTAGACCGCCGCCGCGGCCAGGGCCAGCGCCGAGCCCCAGCGCCCGTCGGCGGCCAGGAAGGCCGCCACCAGCACCGCCGCGAGGGCCAGCAGCGCCAGGAAGGTCCGCGAGGGCGGCGCCGCGCCGGCGCCGGCGGGGCCGGCGCCCCAGCCCGGGCCGCGGCCCCCCGTCACGGCCCCCCCAGCTTCTTCTTCACCGCGGCGTTGACCAGCGCCGGGTTGCCCTTGCCCTTCATCTCCTTCATCACCTGCCCCACGAAGAAGCCGAGCAGCTTGGCGTTGCCGGCCCGGTAGCGCTCCACCTCGGCCGGGCTCGCCGCCAGCACCCGCTCCACCACCGCCTCGACGGCCGAGGCGTCCGAGACCTGCGAGAGCCCCTTCTCCCGCACCACCGCCGCCGGGGAGGCGCCGGTGCGGAAGCACTCCTCCAGCGCCTGCTTGGCCCCGGGTCCGCCGACGGTCCCGGCCTCGATGAGCCCCACCAGCTCGGCCAGCGCCCCGGGGGTGAGCTTCCAGGCGCGGGGCGGCAGGCCGGACTCGTTGGCGAGCCGGGCCACGTCGCCGTTCAGCCAGTTGGCGATGCGCCGCGCCGCCTCCGCCCCCTGGCCGCCGGCCGCCACCGCCGCGTCGAAGAACCGGGCCACCTCCGGGTCGGAGCCGATCAGCGCGGCGTCGGCCGCCGGCAGCCCGAGCCGCTCCCGGTAGCGCCGGGCCCGGGCCCGCGGCAGCTCCGGCAGGGCGCCCCGCGCCGCGGCGATCAGCCCCGGCTCCACCCGCACCGGCGGCAGGTCCGGCTCGGGGAAGTAGCGGTAGTCGTGGGCCTCCTCCTTGCTGCGCATCGCCCGGGTCTCGCCGCGGTCGGGATCGAAGAGCCGCGTCTCCTGCTCCACCTTCCCGCCCGACTCGATCACCTCCACCTGGCGCCGGACCTCGAACTCCACCGCCTGCCGCAGGAAGCGGAAGGAGTTCATGTTCTTGATCTCGCAGCGCTGCCCCAGCCGCTCCCGCCCCCGGGGCTTGACGCTGACGTTGGCGTCGCAGCGGAAGGAGCCCTCCTCCAGGTTGCCGTCGTTCACCTCGAGCGCCACCAGCACCGCCCGCAGCGCCTTCAGGTACTCGACCGCCTCGTCCACCGAGCGCAGCTCCGGCTCGCTGACGATCTCCAGGAGCGGCACGCCGGCCCGGTTCAGGTCCACGCCGGAGGAGCCGTCGGGGGCGACGTCGTGCAGGTTCTTCCCGGCGTCCTCCTCCATGTGGATGCGGGTGAGCCGCACCCGCCGCTCCTCCCCGCCCACCGTGAACTCCACCGCGCCGCCCAGGCAGATGGGCCGCTCGTACTGGGAGATCTGGTAGCCCTTGGGGAGGTCCGGGTAGAAGTAGTTCTTGCGGGCGAAGACGCTGACCGGCTGGATCTCGCAGCCCAGCGCCAGCCCGGTGCGGACCGCCAGCTCCACCACCTCGCGGTTCAGCCAGGGCAGCGCCCCCGGCAGCGCCAGGCAGACCGGGCAGGTGTGGGCGTTGGGCGCCGCGCCGAAGGTGGTGGGGCAGCCGCAGAAGATCTTGCTCCGGGTGAGGAGCTGGGCGTGGACCTCCAGCCCCAGGACCACGTCGAAGTCGGCGACCGGCATCTAGCGCACCGCCCCCCCGGCGCCCGCGCCGGCCCGGTCGGCCGCGAGCTGCGCCCAGGCGTTCCTGCTGGGGAAGAGGGTGACGAGCGCCACCACGTCCACCGCGAAGACGCCGAGGAGCCGGTGGTCGTGCACCAGCACGTGGGCCACCAGCGGGTAGAGGGCCACCGCCTCGCAGGCGGCCCAGCCGACCAGCGACCGGACCAGGGCGTTGGCGGGGCGCCCGCCGGTGTGGCGCGCGGCGATGCGGGGCGGGACCAGCCGGGAGAGGGCGATGCCCGCCGCCGAGGTGACGAGCGCCAGCCCGAAGAGCAGCTGCCGGGGGGCCCGGAGGTCGTCGGCGGGCGGCTCCACCGCCAGCACCACCGCCAGGAAGAGCAGCAGGAAGGCGACCATCGCCGTCCAGACGAGGATCCCAACGCCGCGCGGCGGCGGCGTGCCCGGGGCGGTGAGGAGGGGCCGGGCCATCACGCCTCCGGCGCCGCGGGCAGCGGCCCCTGCTCCCGCTCCAGCGCCCGCGCCGCCCGCAGCAGGGTGGCCTCGTCGAAGGGGCGCCCGACCAGCTGCAGCCCCACCGGCACGCGCTCCACCGGGTGGAGCCCGCAGGGCACCGAGAGCCCGGGCAGCGCCGCCAGGTTGGCGCTGATGGTGAAGACGTCGGCCAGGTACATCTGCAGCGGGTCGGAGAGCTTCTCGCCCAGCCGGAAGGCCACGGTGGGCGCCACCGGCCCGGCCACCACGTCGCAGGCCTCGAAGGCCCGGTCGAAGTCGCGCCGGATCAGGGTGCGGACCTTCTGGGCGCGCAGGTAGTAGGCGTCGTAGTAGCCGGCCGAGAGGGCGTAGGTCCCGAGCATGATGCGCCGCTTGGGCTCCGGGCCGAAGCCGCGCGCCCGGGTCTCGCCGTACATCTCCCGGAGCCCCCGGGCCGGCGCCCGCAGCCCGTACCGGACGCCGTCGTAGCGCGCCAGGTTGGAGGAGGCCTCGGCGGGCGCGATCAGGTAGTAGGCGGCGATGGCGTAGCGGGAGTGGGGCAGCGAGATCTCCACCAGCCGCGCGCCCAGCGCCTGGTAGCGCGCCAGCGCCTCGCGCACCCGCGCCTCGACGCCCGGCTCCAGCCCGCCGCCGAACCACTCCCGCGGCACGCCGATGCGCAGCCCCGCCGCCCCCTCCTCCAGGCGCGCCAGGTAGTCCCCGACCGGGAGGGTGCTGGAGGTCATGTCGCGCTCGTCGTGCCCGGCGATCGCCTGGAGCAGCAGCGCGGCGTCGCCGACGGTGCGGGCCAGCGGCCCCACCTGGTCGAGCGAGCTGGCGAAGGCGACGACCCCGTAGCGCGAGACCCGGCCGTAGGTGGGCTTGACGCCGACCACGCCGCAGAAGGAGGCCGGCTCGCGGATCGAGCCGCCGGTGTCGGTCCCCAGCGTGCCCCAGGCCTGCCGCGCCGCCACCGCGGCGGCGCTGCCGCCCGAGGAGCCGCCCGGGGTGCGGCCGAGGTCCCAGGGGTTGCGGCAGGGCTTGAAGGCGGAGTTCTCGTTGGAGGAGCCCATGGCGAACTCGTCCAGGTTCAGCTTGCCGAGCAGCACCGCCCCGGCGGCGCGGAGCCGGGCCACCGCGGTGGCGTCGTAGGGCGGGCGGTAGCCCTCCAGGATGCGGGAGCCGGCGGTGGTCTCCACCCCCTCGGTGAGGAAGAGGTCCTTCACCGCCAGGGGGATCCCGTCGAGCGGCCCGCGCCGCGCCCCCCGGGCGGCCCGCTCGTCGGCGGCCGCCGCGTCGGCCCGGGCGCCTTCGGCCGTGACCCGCAGGAAGGCTCCCACCCGGCCGTCGGTGGCCTCGATGCGCGAGAGCGCCGCCTCGGTGGCCTCGCGGGAGGAGAGGCGCCGGGCGGCCAGCTCGCCGGAGAGCGCCCGCAGGTCCAGGCCGAGGATCTCCGCGCTCACTCGATGATCCTCGGCACCAGGAAGGCGGTACCCTCGCGCGCCGGGGCGGCCGCCAGGGCCCGCTCCGCCCCCAGCCCCTCGCGGACCTGGTCGGCGCGCAGGGCCGGCGCCTCGCCCGCGGCCAGCGCGTGGGTCATGGGCTCGACGCCGGAGACGTCCAGCTCCTCCAGCTGCTTCACGTAGTCGAGGATGGCGGAGAGCTGGCCGGCGTAGAGCCGCTCCTCCTCGGGCGACAGCGTGAGCCTCGCCAGGGAGGCGATGCGCCGGACCTCTTCGATGGACAGCACGGGCCGCCTACTTCACCGGGCGCTGGGTCTCGTCCTTGAACCAGTTGAGGATGGCTCCCATGATCCCCTTCTGGTGCGGCGCGGCGATGACCTCGATCTCGGCGCGGTCGAGGAAGGCGCCGTTGCAGTTGAAGCACACGTCCACGGTGAGCTTGCCGAAGTGGACCTCCTGCATGGTCACGCCGCAGCGCGGGCAGTGCATGTGGTGCTCCGCCTGCAGCTTCCCGCGCTCCTCGGCGGAGAGGCTCTTCTGCAGCTGCTGCGCCAGCTTGCGCTTCTTCTCCACGTCCTCGCGGGCGAAGAAGTCGTCCTCGGTGGCGCTCGGCTTGTTCGGTCCACGGTCCGGCATGGGCACTTCACTCCTTGAGCTGCTGGATGGCGTTCTTGGCGGCGACGGCGTCCTCGCCCTGGGGGTGGGCGGCGAGGTAGCGCTCGTAGTACTTCACCGCCTCGCGCCGCTTCCCCTCGTAGCGGTAGGTCTCGGCGAGGCCCAGCAGCGCGTCGGCGCCCTCCGGATCGGCCTCCAGCGCCGCCGTGAAGCTGGCCTCGGCCGGCCCGTACTGCGAGAGCTCCAGGTAGCACCAGCCGCGCCCCGCCAGGGCGTCGGGGTTCTCGGGCTGCAGCTCCACGGCCCTGCCGTAGAGGTCGAGCGCCTGCGAGGTCTTGCCCCGCTCGCGCAGCTTCCGCGCCTCGGCGACGAGCGACTTCGCGGTCCGCGGCGCCGCCTTCGCGGGCGGCGGCTTCTTCGCCGCGACGGCCTTCGCGGGCGGCGGCTCGGCGGGCGGCTCGGGCGCGGGCGCCGCCGCCTTCGCCGGCTCGGCCCGGGCCGGCGGCGGAGGCTCGGCGGCCGGCGCGGGCTCGGCCTTCGCCACCGCCGGGGCCGGCTCGGCCGGCTTCGCGGGCTCGGCCTGCGCGGGTTCCGTCTTCGCCGGTTCGGCCTTGGCGGGTTCGGCCTTCGTGGGCTCCGGGTTCGCGGCCAGCGCCGATCCGGCCGGCGCCGCGGGAACGGGCGCGGCCTGGGCCACGGCCGGCGCCGGCTCGGGGGCCTTCGCGGCCGGCGGCGGAACGAACGGCGCCGCCGGGGGAGGCAGGGTCGGGACCGGCGCGGGCGCCGCGGCGACGACCGGGCGCGACGCCGGCTCGGGCTGGCGCAGGAAGAACCACCAGCCCGCGGCGCCGACCACGAGGCCGGTCCCGAGGATGACCCCCAGGACCGGACCGGCGCCGCGACGCTTCGGCGCGGGCACCCCGCCCTCCACCATCGTCCCGCCCGTCTGCTGGTCGGCGCTGGTCCAGGCCGGCTCGCGGGCCGTCGCCCGGGCCGGTGCCGGGCGCTGCCCCTCCCAGGCGGCGCCCGGCGCGCGCACCGGGGCCGGAGGCGGCGGGAAGCCCTGCTCCGTTCCGGACGCGGAGGCGGCGGGAGCGGCCGCGCCCTCCGCGAGCGCGGCCAGCGGCATGGGGTCGGGCGTGAAGATCCCGTCGAGCCGGGAGACCGGAGGCGCCGGGGGCGGGGGAGCGGGCGGCGGCGCGAAGAGCTCGGTCGGGGGCGCCGCCGCGGGCGGCGCGGCCGGGGGGACGAAGAACTCGGTCCGGGGCGCGGCCGGCGGAGGCGGCGCGAAGAACTCCGTGCGCGGCGCGGCGGGCGCGGCCGGCGGGGGCGCGGAGAAGAACTCGGTGCGGGCGGCGACCGAGAGCGGCGAGGGCTGATCGACCCGCGCCGGGGCGGCGGCCGCCGGGAACTGCACCGCGGTCGGCTGCGACGGCGGCGGGGCCGGCGCCTGCGCGGCACGCTCCGCCGCCTCGACCACCGCGAAGAAGCTCTGCAGCTCGGCGATGGAGCCCAGCCGCCGCCAGGGCTCGCCCGGGCGGCAGATCTCGTCCTCCCGGTGCGCCTTGCGCTCCACGATCCAGCGGTGGAGCGTGCTCATGTCCTTGAAGGTGTAGGTCTGGCCCGAGGGCTGGCGCAGCGTCCACTCGCGGCGCTCCGCCTCGGCGAAGACCGCCTGCGCCGCCGCCTGCACCGCCGCGGCGCGGTGGGCGTCCGCGGCCGACACGGCGCCGGCGCCGCCCTCCTCCGGCCCCACCGGCAGCGTGACCACCAGCGCCTTCCGCTTCACCTTGAAGAGGTGGCCGCAGTTGGAGCAGCGCACGGTGAGACCGTGCTCGCCGACCTGGTCGTCGGCGAACACGTACTGGGCCCGGCAGCGTTCGCAGCGAACTTCCATGATCGACCTGGCGAAAGTAACGCCCGGCCCGGATTGTACGCAAGATCAACCGCGCCCGAAAAATTGACCCATGGACCCCCCCCGATATCCTCGGCTAGCACCGGTCCGGCCCGCGCGGGCGGGGCCGCGGCCAACGGGGTCTCTCGACACATGGGCAAGGGCAACCGCCGCACGGGGCGCAGCAGGGTCAAGGAGGGCGGCGGGAGCCGCACCGGGATGGGCCGGGACGTCGCGGCGGTCCTGCTCACCGCCGCCGGCCTGCTCTCCGGCCTGGCGCTCGTCACCTTCCAGGCCCTCGACGGCCAGCTCATCGCCCGGGGCCTGCCCCCCGCCTCCAACCTGGTCGGGCCGCTCGGCCACCACCTGGCGGCGCTGCTCTACCGGGCCATGGGCTTCGCCGCCCTGGTCCTCCCCTTCGCGCTGGCCACCGGCGGCTGGAAGCTGTTCCGGGGCGAGGCCCGCCGCGTCACCCTGGTCGCGTCGGCGGCCTACCTGGTGCTGATCCTCTCGGTCGCCGCCCTGGCCCACCTGGCCCTCGCCGGCCGCGGCCTGTCGAGCTTCCCGGCCGGCGGCGCCGTGGGCGCCTTCCTCTGCCGGCGGGCCACGGCGCTGCTCGGCGGTGTTGGCACGGCGCTGGCGCTGGGCGCGGTGGCGGTGGTGGCGCTGATCGTGGCCGCCGACTTCAAGGTCCAGCAGGCCGCGGGCCTGGCCTGGCGCGCCACCAGGGCCGCGGCCGCCTTCGGCGCCGCGCGGCTGGCGGCGGCGGTGGGCCGCCACCGCGAGGCGGTCCGGGAGCTCCGGGCCGAGGACGCCGCACGGCGGGCGGCCGACGCGGCGCTGGTCGAGGCCCGCAACCCCGAGGACGAGGCCGAGGCCCTGGCGGTCGCCGGGGCGCTGGCCGACGAGCGGGAGCGCACCACCGGCTGGGGCGACGAGCCGGCCTGGACCGCGGGGCTCCGGGAGCTGCGGGCCGCCTCGGCCGCGCCCGGGGAGGACGAGGAGGAGGAGCGGCCGCGCCGCCGCCGCAGGGAGCCCGAGATCGTCGCCGCGCCCGCGGCCGAGGAGGAGCCGGCGCCCGCGGCGGCGCCCGAGCCCGCCGCCCCGGCGGCCGTCGAGCCGGTCCCGGCGGCGCCCGCCGAGCCCCTGCCTCCGGAGCGGCCGCAGATCGTGCTCTCCGACGCGATGCGGGAGCGCGGCCGCAAGCGGAAGGAGCGGAAGGAGGCCCCGGCCTTCGCCTTCCTCCAGTCGGGCGAGACCTTCCGGCTGCCCACCACCGAGCTGCTGGACGCGCCCGGGCCCGGGGCCCGCGCCGAGCTGGACGAGCAGGCGCTGCGCAAGGCCGCCGAGGTCATCACCTCCACCCTGCGCCAGCACGGCGTCGACGGGGTGATCCGCCACATCCGGCCCGGCCCGGTGGTGACGCTCTTCGAGTTCTCGCCCGAGGCGGGCGTGAAGCTGTCGCGCATCGAGAACCTCGACAAGGAGCTGACCATGGCCTTGTCGGCGACGCGCATCCGCATCATCGCCCCCATCCCCGGCAAGGGCGTGGTGGGCATCGAGGTCCCGAACCGCGACCGCGCCATGGTCACGCTGCGCGAGGTGCTGGAGACCGAGACCTACCGCCACGCGGGCGGGATGCTGCCGCTGGCCCTGGGCAAGAACATCGAGGGGCTCCCCTACTGCGTCGACCTGCAGCGCATGCCCCACCTGCTCATCGCCGGCACCACCGGCGCCGGCAAGTCGGTGGGCCTGAACACGATGATCCTCTCCTTGCTCTACCGGCAGACGCCGGACCAGGTGCGGATGATCATGGTGGACCCGAAGATGACCGAGCTGTCGGCCTACGAGGAGATCCCGCACCTCCTCCTGCCGGTGGTCACCGACGCCGCCAAGGCCGCCCGCGCCCTGCAGTGGGCGGTGGACGAGATGGAGCGGCGCACCCAGATCCTCGCCGACACCGGCTCCAAGGACCTGAAATCCTACAACGCCAAGGTGGAGAGGCTCCGCGCCGAGGGGCGGGGCTTCGAAGAGCCCGACGACGCGGCGCCGCCGCGCAAGCTGCTGGTGGTGGACGTGGCCGCCGGCGAGACCGAGGAGCAGGCGGCCGCCCGGCTGGCGGCCGAGGCGGCCGGGGCCGCGCCCGCGCCCCTCGCCGCCAGCGCCCCCTTCGAGGACCCGGTCGAGCCGCCGCCGGCCGACCCGGCGGCCGAGCTCGACGCCCCCCGCAAGCTCCCCCAGAAGCTGCCCTGGATCGTGGTGGTCATCGACGAGCTCGCGGACCTCATGATGACGGCGCCTCGCGAGGTGGAGATCGCGCTGGCCCGGCTCGCCCAGAAGGCCCGGGCCACCGGCATCCACCTCATCGTCGCCACCCAGCGCCCCTCCACCGACGTGGTCACCGGGATGATCAAGAACAACTTCCCGGCCCGCATCAGCTTCCGGCTGCAGTCGCGCCACGACTCCTCCACCATCATCAACGGCCCCGGGGCCGAGTCGCTGCTCGGCGACGGCGACATGCTGGTGATGACCGCCACCCAGCCCATCACCCGGGTGCAGGGCGCCTTCGTCTCCGAGGACGAGCTGCACCGCGTGGTCGGCTTCCTCAAGGAGCAGGGCAAGCCGCTCTACGACGAGACCATCCTCCGGGCCCGCGACGCCGGCGAGGCCGGCGGCCAGGGGTACGACGAGGACGACCCGGCCTACGACCAGGCGCTGGAGCTGGTGTCGCGCATGGAGGAGGTCTCGGTCTCCAAGCTCCAGCGCGAGATGCGGCTCGGCTACAACAAGGCGGCCAAGATCGTCGAGCGCATGGAGCGCGAGGGGGTGGTCGGCCCGGCCAACGGCGTGAAGCCGCGCCAGGTGCTGATCCGGCCCGTCGGCGAGATGGGCGAGCAGCCCAACGTCTAGGGGCCGCCCTAGACCTTGTTCTCGGTCCCGCGCAGCATCCGCTGGATGTTGCCGCGGTGGCGCCAGGCGATGAGCGCCGCCACCACCAGCCCGGCCCAGGAGACGGCGCTGGCCGCCCCGTGGACCAGGAAGGTGCCGATGGTGCAGACCGCGACGCCGGTGAGCGAGCCGACCGCGGCGATGCGGGTGGCGCCGTAGGCCAGCGCGAAGGCGGCCGCCCCCAGCAGCGCCTGCACCGGCGCCAGCACCAGGAACACCCCCAGGGCGGTGGCCACCCCCTTGCCCCCCTGGAAGCGGAGCCACACCGGCCAGAGGTGGCCCGCGAAGGCGGCGAGCCCCACCCCCACCGACCAGGCCTCGGCGGCGCCCGGGGAGGCCCCCAGGCGCTCGAGCAGCGGCCGCGCCAGCAGCATGGGAAGGGCCGCCTTGGCGGCGTCGAGCACCAGGGTGGCGGCGCCGGCCGCCTTGCCCGCCGAGCGGGTCACGTTCGAGGCGCCGATGTTGCCGGAGCCGACGCTGCGGGGATCGACGCCGGCGGCGCGCCGGGAGACCAGCACGCCGAAGGGGATCGAGCCGACGAGGTAGCCGGCCACGACGAGCAGGAGGCCCACCGCCGCGATCACGACCGATGGGCTACCACGACCCAGGCCCAGTTTGCGAGCAGCGCCGCCGCCCCGGCGGCGGCCGCAACCCGCGCCGCCCGCGGGCCCACCCGCGGCCAGGGCAGGCCGAGGGCCAGGCGGAGCGCCGCGGCGGCGGCGAAGGCCCAGGCGCCGGCGGCGCCGACGGCGCCGAGCGGGCTGGCGGCGAGGGCCCGGGCCACCTCGCCGTGGGCCAGAAAGACGAAGGCCCGGGTCATCCCGCAGGTGGCGCAGGGGATGCCGGTGGCGGCCTTGAGGGGGCACTGCAGGCCGAGCCCCAGCACCGGCAGGAAGCGGGCCGCCAGGAAGGAGAGCGCGAAGATCGAGGCGAAGACCTCCGCGTGCCCGAAGCGCCGCTCCCCCGCCGCCATGGTCAGAGCGAGGTCGGGCCGGGCGGGACCGACGCCTTCATCAGGGCGGGGATGGTCACCGCCGCCAGGCAGCCGGCGAGGCAGAGGAGGAGGAAGGGGGCGAAGACCGCCAGCGCCGACTTCCAGGTCTTGCCCCGGTGCGCCTCGGTGAGCCCGGCGATGGCGGCCACCGCGAACCAGACCACCGCCACCAGCCCGCCGCACATGGGCAGGGCGGTGAGGACGTAGATGCCGTAGGCGTAGCCCACCACCGTCAGGGTGCCGTCGAAGCCGCGCGGCGCGCCGCGGAAGATGAGCAGCACCAGGTGGAAGAGGGCGGCGGCGACGTAGATCACCACCACCGCCAGCAGCGGCGTCACCAGCGCCTGGAGGGCGAAGGCGGCGCCGGTCACCTGCTTGAAGACCCAGGCGAAGGCCTGCGGGTCCACCCCCTTCTCCTGCATCTGGCGCAGGAAGCCCTCCATCATCGAGTAGGAGGCGGTGGCGGTGAAGTAGCTGAAGAGCAGCGACACCCAGGTGCCGACGGTGGCGCCGATGACGCCGAAGAGCACCGCCGAGCCGGACTCGGAGACCTTCACCAGGCGGAAGAAGCGGGAGGGCTCGAAGGCCACCAGCTTCAGCGTCTGGCCGAAGGCCTGGAGCCAGCCGAGGTGGGCGCGGCGGACCCACGGGGCGCTCTCCCCGTCGGCGGGGGGCGGCGGCGGCGCGCCCCCGGGGGGCATCGGCCCCCAGGCGCCGGGCGGAGGAAGCGGCGGCGCCCCGGGAGGCGGCCTCGAAGCCGAGCGCCCCGGTGCCGGCGAAGGCATCGACGCAGCGCCAGCCGCTCAGGTCCTGCCCGAGCCAGTTGAACAGC
>JAJZTO010000032.1 GCA_021848865.1 Myxococcales bacterium | reverse complement strand
CGGGCGCACTCCCTCGAAGCGGGTCTCCGGCTCCCGGGCGAGGCGCGCCGGGTTGGCGTGCTGCACCAGCAGCCGGCCGCCGGGCCGGAGCACCCGCGCCGCCTCCGCCAGCGCCGCCGCGTTCCCCGCCTCGTCGAAGAGGAACAACGAGGAGTACCAGGAGAAGGCGGCGTCGAAGGCCGGGCCGAAGGGGAGCGCGCGGAAGTCGGCCCGGACCAGGGGCCCGGGGGCGCCGGCCCGTGCCGCGTCCCGCAGCGACCCGGCGTCCCGATCCACGCCCCAGGGCCGCAGCCCCAGGCCGGCGAGCGCGGCGAGATGCCGCCCCTCGCCGCAGGCGACGTCCAGCACGCGCTCGGCCGGCGCGAGCCGCAGGAGGGCGCCGATCACCGCGGCCTCGGCCCGGCTGACGCGGGGCGTCAGCAGCCCGGCGGTCGTCTCCCGGTAGAGCTCGCCGAACCAGCCGCCGGTCACGCCGCGGCGCCCTAGAAGCGCCCCTCCTCCCGGTACTGGCCCCAGACCTTGCGGAAGACGTCGGAGATCTCGCCCAGCGAGGCGTAGGCCTTCGCCGCCTCGATGATCGGCGGCATGACGTTGGCGCCGTCGCGGCAGGCGCGCTCCACCCCGGCCAGCGCCGCCTTCACCGCCTCGGCGTCGCGCTCCGCCCGCACCGCGCGCAGCCGCTCCACCTGGGCCCGGGCCACCGACTCGTCGATCTTCAGGAGGGCGATGGGCTCGTCGGCCTCGGTGCGGAAGCCGTTGATGCCGACGATGACGCGGTCGCCGCTCTCGATCTCCCGCTGGGTGCGGAAGGCGGCCTCGCCGATCTCCTTCTGCGGGAAGCCCTCCTCCACCGCCCGCAGCATCCCGCCCATGGCGTCGATGCGGTGGATGTAGTCGAGGGCGCGCTTCTCCATCTCGTTGGTCAGGTACTCGACGTAGTAGCTGCCGCCCAGGGGGTCCACCACCCGGTCGGCGCCCGACTCGTAGGCGATGATCTGCTGGGTGCGCAGGGCGATGGTGACCGCGTCCTCGGTGGGCAGGGCGTAGGTCTCGTCGAGCGAGTTGGTGTGCAGCGACTGGGTCCCGCCCAGCACCGCCGCCATGCCCTGCAGCGCCACCCGGACCACGTTGTTGTAGGGCTGCTGGGCGGTGAGCGAGACGCCGGCGGTCTGGGCGTGGGTGCGCAGCAGCAGCGACTCGCGCTTTTTCGCCCCGAAGCGCTCCCGGAGCGTCCGGGCCCAGATGCGCCGCCCCGCCCGGAACTTGGCGATCTCCTCGAAGAAGTCGTTGTGGACGTCCCAGAAGAAGCTGAGGCGCCCGGCGAAGGCGTCCACGTCCAGCCCGCGGTCCACGAGCAGCTGCACGTACTCCAGGCCGTCGGCGAGCGTGAAGGCCAGCTCCTGGACCGCCGTCGCCCCGGCCTCGCGGATGTGGTAGCCGCTGATGGAGACCGGGTTCCAGCGCGGCATCTCGCGGGCGCAGAACTCGATCATGTCGCACATCATCTTCACCGCCGGCCGGGGGCCGACGATCCACTCCTTCTGGGCGATGTACTCCTTCAGCATGTCGGCCTGGACGGTGCCGCCGAGCTTGGCCCGCGGGACGCCGTTCTTCTCGGCCACCGCCACGTACATGGCCAGGGCGATCACCGCCGAGGCGTTGATGGTCATGGAGGTGGTGACGTCGGCGAGCGGGATGCCGCCGAAGAGCACCTCGAAGTCGCGCAGGGTCGCGACCGAGACGCCCTCCTTCCCCACCTCGCCGCGGCTCATGGGGTGGTCGGGGTCGTAGCCCATGAGCGCCGGCATGTCGAAGGCGGTGGAGAGGCCGGTCATGCCGTGGGCCAGCAGGTACTTGAAGCGCTGGTTGGTGTCCTCGGGCGAGCCGAAGCCGGCGAACTGGCGCATGGTCCAGAGCCGGCCCCGGTACATCGTCGGCTGCGGGCCGCGGGTGAAGGGGTAGCCGCCCGGGTAGCCGATGTCGCGCCGGAAGTCGCTCTCCGGGAGGCTGGCCGGGTCGAGGACGTCGGGGATGGGGATGCCCGAGTCGGTCTCGAAGGCCTTGCGGCGGCGCGGGGCCCGGGCCAGCACCTCGGCCAGCTCGCGGGCCGACCAGGCCTCGCGCTCGGCGAGGATGCGCTGCAGCTCGTCGCGGGACCAGGTGGGGTGCTCCGCCTTGCCCGGCGCGGCCGGGGTCGGCTTGCGGCGCGGGTCGGTGGCGGTGGCCTTCTTCGCCTGGGCTTTCCGGGCGGCGTTGCTGGACATGGCGTGCTCCTCGCGGTGAGGCAGTCGCGTGAGCTTATTCCCTACCCGGCCGGGGCCGGAAGCTCCCGTCGTGGGCCGCGCGGCGGCGCACGCACGAAACGCCGTCTTGACGGCCCTTTCCGTCGAGCATATAAGCGCCACCCTCGCCGTTGTCCTGTGCGGTAAACTGCACGAAGCGAGGCAGCCCCGGTGAGGTAGCTCAGACGGCTAGAGCGAGGGTCTCATAATCCCTAGGTCGGGAGTTCGATTCTCCCCCTCACCACCATGCTGCACCTGGCCGGCGGTCGATGCGCCGGAGGCGCGGCGTGGGAATCCGTCGGGCGGGGCTCGTCCCCGCCCTCAGTTCCCCGATTCCGTAGGGGCGGGGCTCGTCCCTCAGGATTGATCACATCTTGTTTTCGATGGCGATAGTGGCGCCAAGTTCGAGGAGGAGCAGGTCCTCGAAGCCGCGGCCGAGGACAATCCAGCCAGGGTCACCGTTGTTCTTGATGTGACCGCCCAGTCGGGCAATGGCGAGCATGGCCTCGCGCACGGTGGTGCAAGGCATGTGGCGTGTGTCCTTGTGGGCCCGGAGGATCTTCAGCTTGAGGGGCGCGAGCAGGTCAGTGGCCGGGGTGCGGTCGGCGGTCCTAGAGAGTTGGCGCAGGGCCAGCAACTGCCAGGCGATGGGCGCGAAGACGGCGAGGGCGTTGAGGAGAGCCCGCATCGATTCGAGTTGGCGCTGCTCGTAGGCGCAACCGGTCTTGAGGGCCTTGAAGTACTCCTCGATGAGCCAGCGCGCTCGGTAGGCGTCGACGATGGCCGCGACATCCTCGGGAGAGTCGATTGCCTCGGTGGTGAGCAGGCGCCATTCGACCGGTTCGACGCCTGGAGGCGCACCGGTCTCCCGGACCCGGACGACGTGGATCGTGAGCGTATCGGGGAGCCCTGTCTTCGTCTGGTCGGGCCGGCGCAGGGGGATCGCCGCAGCGCTCACCAGCAGGTGGGCGGTGCGGGCGGCGCGCCGAGGGTGCTTGGCGGCCTTGCTCGGCGGGTCCCCCTTACGCTTCACCCGCGCCGACAGGTGGACTTCGCGCTCCAGGACCACCGGCGCGTGCTCCAGCGCCTCGCCCAGGCGCACGTCCTCCGGTTCACCGACCACCACTCGGTCGAACTGCGAGCGGATGACGAAGCGTCGGCCGCGCTCCACCAAACCAGCCAGGATGTCGTAGCCGTCGGCCTCGCGGTCCATCACGTGGACGGCGTCGAGCGACCCGGCGGACTCCACCTGATCCACCAGTGCCAGCCAGCGAGCCGACTCACGCTCCTGAGTTGGGCGCCGCTCCGAATGCCGACCTCGGCGTTCCCCGCGCTTGCGCGTCAGCGTCTGAAATCCCAGCACTCCCAGCGGCGCGCGCCCCCTGCCTGAAACTGCCAGGGCGAAGTGGCCCAGGAAGCCGTGCGTCTCGTCGGTCGAGAGTCGCCCTAGATCCTCGCGGGGGCCGCCGAATCTAAACTCGGTCGAGTCATGCACCACGAAGATCGGGCCGCTCTGCGCGCACCGCTCCAGCGTGGCCGCAACGTGCGACGACAAGATCGCCTCAGGGGTCACCTTGTCGTTGTTGAGGAACCGGTAGGTCGCCTCCAGCGACGCATCCGACCCCGCGGCTCGCGGAAAGCTCAGGTCTGGAGCCTTGGCGAGCTGCTCCGAGAGCTTCACCAGCCGCCGATTGAGCCTCTCGTCACCGAAGTCGGATCCCTTGAACTCATCGCCTGAGCGCACCTCTCCGGTAGATCACACCCGGAGCCCTCGCGCAAAAGCACCGTGGCCACGCTCGCGCCCGCACAGACCCGAACCGATGGGAATCCTTCACCTCTTCCCAAGGGAGGGCCCTGCCAAGATGTGTTGGATCCTGAGGCCTTGTCCCCGCCCTCAGTTCCCCGATTCCGTAGGGGCGGGGCTTGTCCCCGCCCTCAGCCGCGCGGAAGGCCGTTTCAATACCTGCGGCCGGCGGGGCCTTCGCTCCGTCCTCGGGCCTCGTCTAACCGTCCACCGTCCTTGGACCGGTACCGTCCGCACACCCCGGGCATTTCAAGATGCCGGCCGGTCGGTACAGCGGCGCCCGACGGCGTTGCTCCGGCATCTCAATGCACCCGGCTGACGATCCTGGCAGCGGCCCAGCCCGCTCGCTCGGCCCCTGCGGGCGGACCGAAGGCCCCGCCTGCCGCCTCCACGTCGCGCGTCGCCTTCTGATCCCGCCGCCGTGGAACTGATCCAGACGCCGCTCTGAAACTGATCCACCGATGTCGCCCGGATGATTGCCTGGCCGGGCCGGCGGTCAATGCGCTGGAGGTTCCGCACGGGAATACGCAGGGGCGGGGCTCGTCCCCGCACTGGGCGCCACACCGGCGGGGGACAAGCCCCCGCCCTACCACCGAGAACGCAAGGCAGGCTCAGCGGGGCGTCGCGCAGAGGGCCGGGGCGAAGGGCCAGCCCCCCCACGCCTCCCCTCGCCGTTTTCTTGACCGATCGCGCTCCCCTGCCACACTCGCGGTGAGCCGATAGCGGCGGATAGCGCGGAGCGCGCATGAACACCCTGCCCATGTTCGAGAGCCCGGTCGGGACGCCCGAGTTCGAGCAGCTGGTCCGCGAGCTGGACGAGCTGCTCGAGGAGCGCTCCCCGGCCGACGTCGAGCCGACGCTGGAGGAGCTGTTCCTCGCCCGGGTCGGCGCCGGCGCACCGCGCGAGCGCGCGGCCTGACCGCCTGAGGCCGACGCTGGGGGCCGCGCCCCGCTACCGCGGCGTACCGTTGGTGCCGGTGCCGGCGCCGGTCCCCGCGCCGCCCCGCTCCGCCGCCTGGTACTCGGCCTCCTCCTCCTCCAGCTCCTCCTCCACCTCGGCCGGCGCCCGGAACAGGCGCGCCAGCTGGATGTGCCGGGAGAAGAGGAAGAACAGGCCGAAGGCGGTGAGCTGCACCAGCTGCGCCGCCCAGAGCACGTTGGCGTAGGCCTGGCCCCGGACGTCGGCGACCTCCGCCGGGACGAAGAGCGACAGCCCCAGCACCGTCGCGTACTGGAAGGTCCCCACCATCCCCGGGCCGGCCGGGATCATCACCCCCACCAGCAGCACGCCGAGCACCGTGAAGGCCTGGAGCGCGCTGAGCTGGATCCCGAAGCCCCGCGCCAGGATCAGCATCCCCCAGCCGTTCAGCCCCCAGTAGAGGAAGGTGAGCAGGAAGAAGAGCCCGACCTTGCGGCGGCTCGGGACCACCCGCAGGCCGTGGATGAAGGCGTCCATCATCGCCGAGACGCGGTCGGCGAGCCGCCTCGACACCGTCCCCAGCAGGCGGCTGGTGAGGCGCACCGCCATCGCCCGGTTCAGGTAGGCGAGCACCAGGAAGAGCAGCAGGCCGCCGAAGGCGGCGAACATCAGCCAGCCGGCGCCGCGGATGAGCCGGAGGTTGGGCGTCCCCTCGGGGACCGCGAGCAGCGAGAGGACCAGCAGCGCCCCCGCGAAGAGGCCGTCCGCGACCCGCTCCACCACCACCGACGAGAGGGTCGCCGAGACCCGCAGGCGCGGCCGCTCCGCCACCAGGTAGGGCCGCGCGAACTCCCCGAGGCGCAGGGGCAGGATGAAGAGCGCCATGAAGCCCACCGCGCAGACGCTGTTCAGCTTGGCGAAGGGGATCTTCGCCACCGGCTCGAGCAGGATCCCCCAGCGGACGGTGCGAGCGTAGTGGATGGCCGCCAGCACCAGGAGGTAGGCGAGGAGGTAGCGGTGGTCCGCGGCCCAGGCGGCGGCGGCGATGGCGGCCAGGTCCTTGCCCCGCAGCGTGAGCCAGAGCGCCCCGCCGGAGATGGCGAGGCTCGCCGCCAGCTGGACCAGGCGCTTCACCGCAGCTCCTCCCCCTGGAGCGCCCGCCGCGGGTTGTCGCGGCAGAGGCGCGCCAGCTCCGCCGCCCCCGCCGCCCGCTCCAGGGCCGTGAGCGCCTCGTCGATCCAGTCGGCGGCGTCGAAGGGACCGTGGAGGTCGGTGCCGCCGATGGCGTAGAGCCCCTCCCCCAGGAAGCGCTCCGCCAGGTCGGCGGCCAGCCGGCCGTGGCGGCCGACGAGCGACCCGATGTTGAGCTGCAGCGCCCCGCCGGCGCGCACCACCGCCTCGGCGCCGCCCGGCTCCTCGAAGCAGAGGCAGCGCTCGGGGTGGGCGACGATGGGCAAGGCCCCGCGGCCGCGAACCCGCTCGATGATCCCCGCCGGGTCCGCCACCCGGTCCGCGAAGGGGAACTCCACCAGGACGAAGCGCTGCGCCTCCCCCACCCCGCGGGCCTCGCCCCGCTCCAGGCTGGCGAGGAAGCCGGCGTCGAGCGGGTTCTCGGCGTTCCGGTGGAGCCGCAGCTCCAGGCCGGCGTCGCGCAGCCGGTCGCGGGCCTCGGCGAGCCGCGCGGCGGCGGCGTCTCGATCCCCGCCGGCGTAGCGGGCCTGGGCGTGCGGCGACGGGGCGACGTCGGTGTAGCCGAGCGACGCCATGGCACGGGCCGCCTCCAGCGTCTCCTCCGGCGTGCGGCACCCGTCGTCCAGGCCCCAGAGCAGGTGGCAGTGGATGTCCACCAGGTCCATGAAGGGGCTGGCTTATACCACTTCAGGGGACGGGGTGGCGCGCCGGTTCCCCGCGCGCGAAGCGCAGCAGCTCCTCCAGCACCATCGCCGTCATCGCGGCCCGCGTCTCGCGCGTCCCGGAGCCGAGGTGCGGGGTGAGCACCACGTTCTCGAGGCCCAGGTAGGCCTCCGGCACCCGCGGCTCGTCCGGGAAGACGTCGAGCCCGGCGGCGGCGAGCTGGCCGCTCCGCAGCGCCTCGGCCACGGCCGCGTCGTCCACCACCGGGCCGCGCGAGGTGTTCACCAGCACCGCCCCCCGCTTCATCCGCGCCAGGCGCTCCCGCGACATCAGGCCGCGGGTCTCCGGCGTCAGCGGGCAGCACAGCGCCACCAGGTCCGACTCGGCGAGGAGGCGCTCCAGCGCCACCCGCTCGGCGCCGGCCACCCCCATGTCCCGCGGGGAGGCGTAGAGCACGCGCAGGTCGAAGCCGGCGGCCCGCCGCGCCACCGCCTGGCCGATCTGGCCGAAGCCGACGATCCCCAGGGTCTTCCCCGAGACCTCGGTCCCGAGCAGGAAGGTGGGATCGCTCTCGACCCAGCCCCCGCGCCGGATCACCCGGTCCCCCTCCGCCAGCCGCCGGGCGGCGGCGAGGAGCAGGGCCACGGTCATGTCGGCGGTCGCCTGGACCAGCACCCCGGGGGTGTTGGTCACCCGCACGCCCCGCGCCCGGCAGGCCGCGAGATCGACGTGATTCACCCCCACCCCGTAGGAGGCGACCAGCTCAAGGCCCGGCAGCCGGTCGAGGACCGCCGGGGTCACCGCGTCGAGGTAGGTCGTCGCCAGGGCCCGCGCGCCGGCCGCCACCCCCGGCCAGTCGGGCGCCGGCCGGGCGCCGCCGCCCCGGATCTCGAAGCGCTCGGCCACGGCGTCCCAGCGGGCGCCGGGGAGCGCCCGCACCACGTAGAGCACGGACTTGGCGGTCATGCCGACGTTCTACACCGGCGGCCCGCCGGAGCGCACCACGCCCCCGGCTACATCCGCCGGGCCGGGCAGCTCTTCGGCGCCTCCGCCAGGAGCGGCGCGAGCGCCTGCTCGAACTCCTCGCGGTCCACGGCGCCGTCGAAGGTGCGCCGGATCCGGCCTTCGGTGTCGATGAGGTAGGTGCGCGGGTAGCCCGGGATCTTGTAGGCGTCGCCGGTGGTCCCCTCGGGATCGAGCAGCACCGGGTAGTTGATGCCGAAGCGCTTCGCCGCCTCGGCGACGTCGGCGGTCCCGCCCGACTCCTCGGCGACGCCGATCATCTCGAAGCACTTGTCCCGGTGCTCGGCGTAGACCTGGACCAGGTCCGGGATCTCCGCGCGGCAGGGGCCGCACCAGCTGGCCCAGAAGTTCATGGCCACCACCCGCCCCTTGAGCGAGGAGAGGCTCACGTTCCGGCCCTGGAGGTCGGGCAGCTCGAAGGCCGGCGCGGTCGCGACCGTCGTCGTCCCCTTCTCCGTGGACCGCAGGTACAGCTCCGCCGCGCCGACGGCGGCCACCCCGAGCAGCAGCAGCTTCATCCATCCCTTCATGACCGGTTGGAGTCTAAGGCGGCAAAATGGTTTCCACACGACTTAATTCCCAGCCGCCTCCGGGGTTTGGCGCATAGTGTGCGCCGAAACTCCCCCTTCGGGGCTGCCGCTCGCCGCACCCCGCGGCCCGGGGGACCCGGGATCGCAGCCAACAACGGAGGGGACGCGTCGATGACCCGCAATCGAAAGGCCTGGCTCGCGGTGGCGGCGGTCGCGGTCGCCGGCGGCGGGTACGCCGCCTGGCGCTCCACCCGCGCCGCCCCGAAGCCCTCCATCGACACGGTGGCGGTGGACCGCGGCCCGATCGTCGCCAAGGTCACGGCCACCGGGACGCTCTCCGCCATCGTCACGGTCCAGGTCGGCAGCCAGGTGTCGGGCCGGGTCGCGGCGCTCTACGCCGACTTCAACTCCACCGTGAAGAAGGGGCAGCTCATCGCCAAGATCGACCCCGCGCTGTTCCAGGCGGCGGCCGAGCAGGCGCGGGCCAACCTCACCGCCGCCCGGGGCAACCTCGCCAAGTCGGCGGCGCAGGCGGTCGACGCCCAGCGCCAGGCGGAACGCGCCCGGACGCTGGCGGAGCGCAAGCTCATCGCCCAGGCCGACCTCGACACCGCGGCGGCCAACGCGGAGGCGGCGAGCGCCCAGGTCGAGGCGTCCCGGGGCCAGGTGGAGCAGGCGCGCGCGGCCCTGCACCAGGCCGAGGTGAACCTCGCCTACACCTCCATCCTCTCGCCCACCAACGGCGTGGTCATCTCCCGGAACGTCGACGTGGGCCAGACGGTGGCGGCCTCCCTCCAGGCACCCACCCTCTTCGTCATCGCCGAGGACCTCGCCAAGATGCAGGTGGACACCAGCGTGGCCGAGGCCGACGTGGGCCGCCTGCGCCCGGGGATGCCCACCAGCTTCACGGTGGACGCCTATCCCTCGGAGGTCTTCCGCGGCTCGGTGCGCCAGATCCGGAACGCCCCGCAGACGGTGCAGAACGTCGTCACCTACGACGCCGTCATCGACGTGGCCAACCCCGAGCTGAAGCTGAAGCCGGGCATGACCGCCAACGTGACCTTCGTCTACGCCGAGAAGGACGACGTGGTGCGGATCTCGAACGCGGCGCTCCGCTTCCGGCCGCCTGCGTCGATGCTGGCCGCCGCCAACGGCCGCGACGGGGCCCGCGCCGCCGGCGGAGCCGGCCCCTCCGGATCTTCCGGTCCCTCCGGCGCCTCGGGACCCGCGCGCCCCGGCGCCGCCGGCCCGGCCGGCCCCGTCCCGGGAGCGGGTCCGGGCGGGACCGCCCGCGCCGAACGGGCGGCCGCGCCGCTGCGCGACGCGCGCACGGTGTGGGTGCTGCGCGACGGCGCCCCGGCGCCGGTCCGCATCCGGGTGGGGATCTCCGACGGCGCGGTCTCCGAGGTGGTGGGCGGCGCCCTCCAGCCCGGCGACCTGGTGGTCACCGACGCCGCCGCCGGCCCCAGCCACTTCGCCGCCGGCCTGCGCCGGGGGCTGTGAGGGCACGGCGCCATGGACCAGGCCCCCCTCATCCGCCTCGAGGACGTCACCAAGACCTACCGGATGGGCGACGTCGAGGTGCACGCCCTCCGGGGCGTGAGCCTGTCCGTCGAGCTGGGGGAGTTCACCGCGGTGATGGGCGCCTCGGGCTCGGGGAAGTCCACGCTGATGAACATCCTCGGCTGCCTCGACCGGCCCACCACCGGCCGCTATCTCCTCGACGGGCAGGAGGTGTCGCACCTCGGCACCGAGGCGCTGGCCGGGATCCGCAACCGCACCATCGGCTTCGTCTTCCAGAGCTTCAACCTCCTGCCCCGCACCAGCGCCCTGGAGAACGTGGAGCTCCCGCTGCTCTACGCCGGGGCCGGGGCCGTCGATCGCCACGCCCGCGCCGCCGCCTCGCTGGCCCAGGTCGGGCTGGCCGACCGGGCCGACCACTTCCCCAACCAGATGTCGGGCGGCCAGCAGCAGCGGGTGGCCATCGCCCGGGCGCTGGTGACCCGCCCGCGGGTGATCCTGGCCGACGAGCCCACCGGCAACCTCGACTCCCGCACCAGCGTGGAGGTGATGGCGCTGTTCCAGGAGCTGGGGCGCAGCGGCATCACCGTGGTGCTGGTCACCCACGAGCCGGACATCGCCCAGTACGCCTCGCGGGTGGTGACCATGCGCGACGGGCGGGTGCGCTCCGACGTCCGGCGCGCGGCGCGGCGCGCCGAGCCGCTTCCGCCGGGCGAGGCCGCCGCCGCGGAGGAGGCCCTCCCGTGAGCTGGTTCCAGACCTTGCGCGTGGCGCTCCGCGCCCTGCTGCGCAACAAGATGCGCTCCTTCCTCACCACCCTGGGCATCGTCATCGGCGTCTCGGCGGTCATCGCCATGGTGGCCATCGGCGACGGCGCCAAGGCCCGGGTCGAGGCCCAGTTCTCGGCCATGGGCTCCAACCTGCTGATGGTGCTGCCCGGGACCACCACCGCCGGGGGAGCCCACGGCGGGTTCGGGTCGATGCCCACCCTGACCTGGGACGACCTCAGGGCCATCCAGACCGAGATCCCCACCGTCCGCTACGCCGCTCCGTCGCTCCGCGCCACCGCGCAGGTGCTCTCCGAGGACCAGAACTGGACCACCACCGTCATCGGCACCACGCCGGACTACTTCGACATCCGGAGCTGGCCGATCGCCGCCGGATCGCTCTTCACCTCGGTGGACGTCGACGGCGCCACCAAGGTGGCGGTGCTCGGCCAGACGGTGGTGGACAAGCTGTTCGGCCCCAACGCCAACCCCGTCGGGCAGGTCATCCGGGTGAAGAACGTCCCCTTCACCGTGGTGGGGTCGCTCTCGAAGAAGGGCCAGTCCCAGTGGGGCATGGACTTCGACGACTGCGTGATCGTCCCGGTCAGCACCTTCCGCCAGAAGATCCAGGGCGGGCTCGGCAACTACCTGGGCGGCATCATCATGGTGAGCGCCACCGGCCCGTCCACGGTCTCCCGGACCGAGAGCCTGGTCCGCGGCCTGCTCCGCGACCGCCACCGCCTCCCGCCCGGCACCGACGACGACTTCTCCATCCGCAACCTCGCCGAGATCGCCTCCGCCTCGCAGGAGGGGACGCGCACCCTGACGACCCTGCTCGCCGCCATCGCCGCGGTCTCGCTGCTGGTGGGGGGCATCGGCATCATGAACATCATGCTGGTCTCGGTCACCGAGCGGACCCGCGAGATCGGGCTGCGCATGGCGGTGGGGGCCAAGCCCGGGGACATCCGGCTCCAGTTCCTGGTCGAGGCGCTCGCCCTGGCCGTCGCCGGCGGCCTCATCGGCGTGGGGCTGGGGCTGGGCGCGGCGCGGTGGATGGCGTCGAGCTTCGGGTGGCAGGTGCTCTACCGGCCGGACGTCATCTTCATCGCGGTGGGCTTCAGCGGCCTGGTGGGCGTGGGCTTCGGTTTCTACCCCGCCCACCGCGCCTCCCGGCTCGACCCCATCACCGCCCTGAGGTTCGAATGAGCCGCCTCCCCCCGGCCGCGCTCGCAGCCCTGGCCCTCCTCGCCGCCCGCCCGGCGGCCGCCCAGCCCGCCCCCGGGGCGCCCCCGCCCCCCGCCCGCGAGCTCCTCACCCTGGCCGACGCCCTCCGCCTGGCGCGCGAGAACCAGCCGCAGCTGCGGCAGGCCCGGGCCGGCACCCTGGCGGCGGCGGCCCGCGCCGCCGAGGCCCGCGCCCCGCTCCTCCCGCAGGTCGGCGCCAGCGCCGCCTACACCCGCTCCACCACCAACGTCCGGAGCGGCTACCCGGCGCTCTCCGCGCCGCGCGACGAGACCCTGAGCCTGGGCGCCTCGGCCTCGCAGCTGCTCTGGGACTTCGGCCAGACCAGCGGCCGCTGGAGCGCCGCCCGCGCCGGCGCCGAGGCCCAGCGCTGGAGCGAGCGCGCCGCGCTGCTCCAGGCGATCCAGGGAGCCCGCAGCGCCTTCTTCGCCGCCCGCGCCGCCCGCGACCTGGTGAAGGTGGCCCGGGAGACGCTCTCCAACCAGGAGGCCCACCTGCGCCAGATCCAGGGCTTCGTGGACGTGGGCCGGAACCCGGCCATCGACCTGGCCCAGGTCCGCACCGACCGGGCCAACGCCGAGGTCCAGCTCATCAACGCCGAGAACGGCTACGACACCGCCCGGGCGCAGCTGAACCTGGCCATGGGCCTGGAGCGCTCGACCGACTACGACGTCGCCGACGACACCCTGCCCCCGGTCGACGGGGAGGACGCCACCACCGACCAGCTGCTCCCCGAGGCGCTCCGGGCCCGGCCCGACGTGGCCGCGCTGGAGCTGCAGCGCACCGCCCAGGAGGCCACCCTCGCCGCCGTCCAGGGCGGCTACCTGCCGTCGCTGGGCCTCTCCGGCGCGGTGCGGAACGACGGCGGGCTGCCCCTGACCGGCGCCGCCTGGAACTGGAGCGCCACCGCCACCCTCAGCTGGAACCTCTTCCAGGGCGGCCTGACGAGCGCCCAGGTCGACGAGACGCGCGCCAACCTGGCCTCGACCGACGCCCAGCTCGCCGGGCTGCGGCAGCAGGTCCGGCTCGACGTCGAGCAGGCCCGGCTGGCGGTGCGCTCGGCCAAGGCCACCGTGCGCGCCGCGGGGGAGGCGCTGGGGAACGCCCGGGAGCGGCTGCGGCTCGCCGAGGGGCGCTACCAGGCCGGCGCGGGCAGCGTCATCGAGCTGGGGGACTCGCAGGTGGCGCTGACCTCCGCCGGCGCCCAGGCGGTCCAGGCCGAGTACGACCTGTCGGCGGCGCGCGCCCAGCTGCTGCGGGCGCTGGGCCGCGTCCCCGCCCCGTAGCCGGCGGCGCGCCGCTACCGCCCGCCGCCGCCGCTCGAGCTGGTGGCCCCGCCGAGGGCGCTGCCACCGACGGAGAGCAGGGTCTTCAGGTCGTCGTCGGTGAAGGTGATGCCGCCCCCGAAGAAGACGTCCCGGCCCGCCGAGAAGCGGGGACCGCCGGGGTAGCGGCCGCTCCGCCAGGTGGTGAGGATGTCGT